>JBHELP010000138.1:0-4146 GCA_046263035.1 Candidatus Dormibacteria bacterium
GTGCCGGCGTGGACGTGGTCCACACCCAGCATGCGAACCCACTTGGAGATGACCCGGAAGCTCACCCCGTGGGTCTTCTGCCGCGTGTAGGTGCCATGCCCGGCGCGGTGGAGGTGCAGGATCATTCCGTTGGCCCGGGCCCACTTGGACATCGAGCTCATGGCGGTGTAGCCGACGGTGAGGTCCTGCATGATGATCACGCTGCCGACCTCCTTGGCGAACTCCGCGCGCTCGTACATATCCTCCATCGTGGCGGCGGTGACATTGAGATAGTGGCCCTTGATCTCACCGGTCTCGGCCATGGCCCGCTGCACGCCCTCCATCGCGGAGAGGTAGCGGTCACGCCACCTCATGAAGGGCTGGCTGTTGATGTTCTCGTCGTCCTTGGTGAAGTCCAGGCCGCCCTTGAGCGCCTCGTAGACCACCCGCGCGTAGTTGCGTGCCGAGAGGCCCAGCTTGGGCTTGGTGGTGGCACCCAGAAACGGCCGGCCGTACTTGTTCAGGTACTCGCGCTCTATGACGATGCCGTGCGGCGGTCCCTGGAAGGTCTTGGTGTAGTGCGGTGGGATTCGCATGTCCTCGAGACGCAGCGCCTTGAGGGCCTTGAAGCCGAAGACGTTGCCGATGATCGACGAGGTCAGGTTGGCGATCGAGCCCTCCTCGAAGAGGTCCATGTCGTAGGCGATGTAGGCGATGTACTGGCCGGGCGTCGGCGTCGGGTCGACCCGGTAGGCCTTGGCCTGGTAGTGCTCATAGGCGGTCAGGCGGTCCGTCCAGACAACCGTCCAGGTTGCCGTCGACGACTCGCCCGCCACGGCGGCGGCGGCCTCATCGGGATCGACCCCCTCCTGAGGAGTGATCCGGAAGGCGCAGAGGATGTCCGAGTCCTTGGGAACGTAGTCGGCATCCCAATAGCCCATCTGCTTGTAGGGGATGACGCCCGCGCCCCAGCGACTGTTCTTCTTGTCCTTCCCGTCCTGCTGCGTGGTGGTCTCCGGCGGTGTCTCCACTGTCGTCATAGTGGTCTCCCTGTGGTGGTGGTGATGATGGTCATAGAGGCTGATGGTGGCCGACGAGCTCGCCGCTCTCGTCCGCGGTGACGCGAACCAGAGTTGATTTCTGGGCACTGAGTATCCGGTGGGCAAGGATGAGCTGGGTCAGCTCCAGCGGGTCACTGTGCTTGCTGGGGGGCGCTCCCTCTCCAGCGCCTTCGTAGGCGCCGAGGTCCTCGCGGGGGACGTGCCGCAGGTGATGGTGACGGGCGTCGACGTGGCCCCAGACGTTGGTCTCGACGATGCCAGCCTCCTCAGGGGTTATCGCGCCGTCGATCTCGATGATGTCGGCGTGGCAGCCGTCATCATCGACGGCGTCCTGCCTGATCCTCACCGTGCCCGAGCCCTCGATCTCGCGGTCGAAGGCCAGCCGGGGCAGCGGCCGGCGCTGGGTGATCCGGACGTTGAGGTGGCCCATGTCAGGCGCCTCCGGCCCGGGCCGGAAGAAGCGGACCACCAGATCCGCATGAGCCCGCTGCGGCTCGATCCACTGCCGGCTGTCCGGCTCCCTGGCCCGGAGCTCCTTCTCGACCTGCTCCACGTTGTAGCCTCGTTTGGCGGTATCGCGCTGCACCTTCCAGGCGAGGCGCAACTCGGGCTCGGGATCGAGCCACACCTTGAGATCAAAGGCATGGCGAACATGCGTGGCCAGGAAGGGATGCAGGCCCTGGACGATGACCACCTCGCGGGGCTGGACCGTCTCCGGGCCACGGATGTGCCCGTCGCTGTGATCGTAGATCGGTTTCTGGATCGTCTCCCCTCGTTTGAGCTGCCACATCTGCTCCTCCATGAGGTAGAAGTTGTTGGCCCGAGGGTCGAGCGCGGTGAATCCGACAAGCTCCCGCTGACGGCGATCGAGAGAGTGATAGTCATCAAGGCATATCGTGGTGATCCGCTCCTCACCGAAGAGCCTGTAGAAGGCTGACGCCAAGGTCGTCTTCCCGGTGCCACTGTCACCGCCGATCCCCACGAAGATCGGCCTGGTCAACACGTTCGGACTGATGAACGGCCTGGCCATGCCACCGCTCACTTCGACGCCGATCAGGGCTCGGCCCTACCGTCGTTCAGGGGAAGGTCACTCATTCGTGATCAGCTTAGGCGGGCAGCTTCATATTGTCAAATGCATTCAATGTATCGCTATCATTAGTTGCACTTATGACACCGTCCGCGCCAGCCGCCCCCCCCGACGTCACCCCGCCGGAGCGGCGACCGGTACTCGACACTCCGCTCGAGCGCCGGCTGACACTCCGCCAACTCCGCATCTTTCAGAATGTGGTCGACCAGGGCAGCTTCACCCGGGCTGCTGAGACGCTCTCGCTCAGCCAGCCCGCCGTGACCCATCAGATCCAGGCGCTGAGCCGGGCAGTCGGTCACTCCCTGTTCATGCCGGGGCGGCGTCCCCTGGAGCTGACCGCCATCGGCGCGGCACTCTACGACCGGGCCCGGCGACTGTTGGCCATGGTGGAGGAGACGGCCGAGGCCATCGACGACCTCGCCGGGCTGCGGGCCGGATCGGTCACAGTGGCGGGTGACACCACCGCGGGCGTGTACATCCTCCCCGACGCGCTCGCCGCCTTCCGGGGTGAGCGGCCGGGCATCGCCCTGCGCCTGGACGTGGTCAACCGGGCGGCGGTGCGAGAGCTGATCCTGCGTGGAGACGCCGACATCGGGGTGGTGGGCCGCCTCTGGGAGGATGACCTGCTGGCCGCGGAGGATCTCGTCGCCAACCAGCTGATGTGCTACAGCGCTCCCCAGCACCCCCTGTCGGGACGCAGGCTCCTCCCCGCCGATCTTATCGACGGGCCACTATTGCTCCGCGAGCCCGGTTCAGGCACGCGGGAGTCCGCCGAGCGCATTCTCAGGGATGCCGGGGTGGACCCGGTACCTGCCATGGAGATGGCCAGCAATGGTGCTCTGAAGCGGGCCGTCGCAGTGGGGCTGGGGGTGACGGTCCTGTCCACACACGCCGTGGGCCTGGAGCTCGAGGCCGGCCTTCTTCGGCCCCTGGACGTGGAGGGCTTTCCAGTGCGTCGCATGTGGCACGTGGTCTGGGCCAGCGGGCGCCTGCTCAGCCCTGCGGCCACCGCGTTTCGCACCTTCCTGCACACCGGCGGCTGGCGCCACTCGCTCGCCACCGCGCTGGGCAGCGAGTGAGTGTCGCCGTCTAGGGTCCCGGTGGCCGGCCGGCTCGGCATCGGCCGGCGGCCCCGGAACCACTCAGGTGGAGGCGCAGTTACCGCAGGGATCGAAGCTGCGCACCGCCATCAGGGCCTCGGTACCAGGAACAGCATCCTGGAGCAGTGGGGTGCCGTTCACCGCCTCCTCGATGGGGCCGCCCGGTCCCGCGTTGAAGGTGGCCGGGCTGACCACCTGGTAATTGGCTATGGACCCACCATCGAGGGTCAGCCAGTGGCCCATCAGGCCGTCGCCGGAGAAGCCGACGCCGCGGGCCTCACCCCGGGGCTTGAGCTTGGACATCTCCATCGACGCTTCCACGTCGTCCTGCTTCTGCAGGTCGAGGGCGTTGAGGGCCTCGTTGGCGGCCACCAGGGCTGCGAAGACGATCCCGTAGAGACGGGCGCGATTGCGCTCGATGGCATTCCAGACGGTGGGCGGCTTCCAGTCCATGAGCAGCTGCGGCAGGGCGCCCTCGGGAAGGTTGAGCTGGACGCCACCCTCCTCCGCTGAGATGAAGGGGTTGTAGGGCATCCGGCCGCGCATGGCCGTAGCCCACAGGCGGGCACCCGGTCCCGTCTCGACGACCCGCCCACGCCACCGTGCCGATGTGCTCCACGAGTACCGGCCCTCCCACGACCGAGCGCCCCGCCGCGGCAGGGTGCGCTTTCCATAGGGATGTGAGCCCCCGCTCCAGGAGTCGAAGAAGGAGTGTTCCACAGACTCCTCCACCCCCTCGGCGATCTCCCGAAGGTCGGTCGTGACCAGCTTGCCGTCCAGGACGACTCCCGGCGAGGCCCACCGGCGGTCTCCCCGTCCGGTCATGCCCTCCCAGGTGGCGTCGTACCCCTCAGGGTTGTCCCACATCCCCGAATCGATGAGGTTGGCCGGGCGGGCACCTATCTGCGCCACCTCGGGG
>JBHELP010000139.1:0-3325 GCA_046263035.1 Candidatus Dormibacteria bacterium
CCCAGGCGAGCGCGAAGCTCATGGAGGATGGGCGGCAACGCCTCGATCTCGGCGTGCGCAAGCCCGGCGGCCGGCTCGTCGAGGAGAAGCAGCCGCGGCCGGCCGGCCATGGCCCCGGCCAGGTCGACAAGCCGGCGCAGGCCGGTGGAGAGGTCGGCCACGGGGCTTTCTCGATACCTCTCCAGATGGGCCAGCGCGACCAGACCATCCAGGGACTCCTTCGTGGAACGGGTGCGCCGGAGCGGTTGCCGCCCCGTTGATGGAGTGGTGGCATCGGTGGCCGCCTCCGACTGCTCGATGAAGATGGTGAGGACCTCCTCGACCGTGAGCGTCGGGAACAGGCGGGCGCCACGAAAGTGGCGCACCATCCCGTACCTCGCCCTGGCGTCGGCGCCCCAGAGGGTGACATCGGTTCCGTCGCAGAACACGGCGCCGGCATCCTGCCGGACGAAGCCCGAGATGACATCGAGAAGCGTTGTCTTGCCGGCCCCGTTGGGACCGATGAGGCCCAGAACCGCGCCCGGGGCCAGGGTCAGGCTGACATCGCGCAGCGCCCGTCTCCCGCCATAGCTCTGATCGACATGGGCCACCTCGAGAAGGTGCCGGCTCGGTGGTGCCGGGGCGCCGCGACCCGGCGGCGTGGCGGGGGCGGTCGTCAACCGGGGGGCGGAGCCCTGCTCGATGGATGTCCCCCCGGTGAGAAAGACGGCGCGGAGGAGGTCACGGCGCATCGCCAGCTCCGTGGCGGGACCGGTGAACCTCACGATGCCCCTCTCCAGGAAGACCGCCCTTCGCGCAACCTGGAGAGCCACGGCGATGGACTGCTCGACCAGGATGACCGTCGTGCCCTCGGCGTTGATGGTGCGCAAGATGCCCACCAACCGGCTCACCAGGGCGGGCGCCAAGCCGAGGGACAGCTCGTCGACGAGCAGCAGCCTGGGCCGGGTCAGCAGGGCATTGGACAGGGCCAGCATCTGCTGCTCCCCCGTCGACAGGGTGCCCGCGGTCTGGTTGGCTCGCTCGCGGAGGACTGGAAAGTGCTGGAATGCCCGTTCAAGGAGGGCGCGGCGGTCCTCCCCATCGCGGGCCAGCCGGCCGCCGAGGAACAGGTTGTCGCGAACGCTCAGGCTGGGGAAGAGGCTCCGCCCTCCCTGCACGTAGAGGATGCCCCGGGCGGCCATCTCGTTGGGTGGCAGATGGGTGACATCGTCACCGGCGAAGACGACGGCTCCGGAGGTTGCCTCGTGGACCCCGGCGAGGGCCCGAAGCAGGGTCGACTTCCCCGCCCCGTTGGTCCCCAGGATGGCGATGATCTCGCCCTCGTCGACGTCGAGGTCGACGCCGAACAGGGTCTGGACGGCTCCGTAGCGCACATCGAGCTGGCGCGCTATCAGGAGCTTGGGCTCGCCCTCCAGCCGGCTGGCCCGATGGGCCTCGGCAGCGGCCGCCGACAGCTCGGCGTTGCGTACGTCCGATTCGTAGAAGCGCGCCGTGGCCAGGCTGAGCAAGGCTGCCACCACCGGCAGGATGGTGCCGGCCAGGATGGTTGCCTGGAGGCCTATGGCATCCGCCAGGCCTCCGACCCCTATGGCCAGGAAGAGCCCCGGGATGCCCCAGTACGCGAAGGTGGCGATGGCGGTACCGCGGGCCCGGGGGGGCATGACGTTGAGGATCAGCCCCAGCGAGGACACCGTGGCCAGGGTTCCCAGGGCGCCGACGATCACGCTGCTGACCACGCTCAGCCAGAAGACGGGGGCAAGCACGAAGACCACCCCGTTGGCCGCCGTGAGCAGGTAGAAGGCGGCCGTCAGCTGGAAGACGCGGTGGGGCCGGGTTGCGGCGACACGGTTCACCAACCCTCCGCCGACGAGCAGGGCAAGCAGGTCGACGACGGTGCTCACCACCCTTATCGCCGCCAGGTCGCCGGGTGTCTGATGCCAGACCTGAAAGAAGTAGAAGGTGCGCAGGTTGAGGAAGCCATAGCCGGCGCTCAACACCGCCCACGTGTAGCAGGTGTAGCGGACCACACGAGACGACCACAGCAGGCGCCAGGCCTCCGCCCAGCTGGGGACCGGCTGCTCACGGTGGGCCTCCTGGTCGGCGACCCCCAGGGCATGCCGCTCCTGATACCCACGTACCGGCTCGGGCAGGCGGAGCATCACGTACAGGGCGGCCAGGACAACCGGAGCCCACAGCGCGTAGAAGGCGACACGCCAGCCGAAGAGATGGGCCAGCACGGTGACCAGTGGCAGCGAGAGGACGGTCGCGGCGAGCCCGCCGACCTGGACCAGGGTGACGACCCGCACCCGCTTGTCGACCGCGTAGTAATCGGCCAGCAGGCTCAGCTGAGGGACGGCGGCGAGCTGCCATGCCCCCCTGCTCAGGGCCCGCGCCGCGCCAAGGGCGAGCGGGGCACCGGCGAGGCCGGTGAGGAGCATGCCGGCCCCGGACAGCACCCCCCCGACGCCTATCAGCGCGGTCCTGCGCACCCGGTCGCAGAGGTATCCGAGCGGCCCCGCCAGCAGCAGCGAGGCGGTGGCCGCCGCCGAGGTGAGCGAGAAGAACTTCAGGAAGTTGAGGCCAAGGTCGTGCTTGATCAGAGGCTGCAGGATGTTGAAACCCTCACCGTCGAAAGCGATGAAGGCGCTGAGAAGGATCAGAAGCAAGAGCGGGCGAACGCCGTAGCCGGAGCGCAGACCGGCGTCATCGGCGGGCCCCCCGATAAGGCCTCTCCCTGATCGCTGTGACCGGCGATCCGTGTCGCCGCCGGACGACGCTGGGGGTTCGATCACCGCATCTCCTGCGCCGCGCCGCCGTCCCTTGGGACCGGGGTGAGCACGGCATCTCCACCGCGCGCCTCAGATGCCGCCGGCCCCCAGAGGAATGAGGGCAGCGAGTAGCGCCTTGCCGCGTGTGAGACCAGGGACGGTCTTTCCCGCGGCGGCGGCGCCAGCCACCAGAGCCCAGCCGCCAGACGCCCACCGGCACCAATCAGGGTGGGGACGTCGATGCCCTTGCGGAGGGCGACGAGACGAAGCACGGCATCACGGGCCGAGAAGGCAGCCTGACTGAGGCCTCCCGGGCTGAGCAGCAGAATCCCGAAGGCCCCAACTCCGGTCACCAGCGGGGCGAGATCCGGCGCCACGTACAGCAGGCCGGCGCCGACGATGGCGCCGGCGACGGCACCGGAGATGCCACCGAGGCCCCCCAGGACGACCATGATGAACAGGTTGAGGCTGATGTCGAGGCCGAAGGACTGGGCCTCGACTCGCCGCTCATGGACGCTGAGCAGCGCTCCCGCGAAGGCGGCGATCAGCCCCGAGAG
>JBHELP010000140.1:0-3607 GCA_046263035.1 Candidatus Dormibacteria bacterium
TTGGCGGCGATCTCGGTGGCGACGCTACCTGCTAACCGCTGCCCGCCGTCGCCTCGCCCAGACGGCGAAGAACCTCGAATGTGTAGATCCCGGTGTCGTGGCCGTTGCTCCAGATGGGGTTGAGCCCATACGCGCCGACCAGGTGGACGTCGGCGAGCTCCTCCTCACCGGGCAGGAGCTCCGGTTGCTCGGCGAAGCGGCCCGCGTACCCCATCTCCCCTGAGCAGAGGGCGCAGGGGCATGCCCGGCGCAGCGTCACGAACGGAATGGCGAGGCGGGCGCCGTCGTCCCAGTCGACGACCAGCGCACGCTGAGCCTCGTCGTAGCTGAAACGGGTGGGCCGATGGCTGGTGGCCACCACATGAGCATACGGGGGCCCAATCAGCCGACGGCCATCCCCGGTGCACCGGCAAGACACATTCATGAACCTCAACGCCGTCCACGGTCGTGTTCGGAGCCTGAGTGCCAGCGTTACCGGCGGGAACGGTACGCCTCGCGCCAAGGAGGGACCGACCCCCGGACGTGGCCGGGAATTGCCTGGCAGGGTGCGGACCGGTCACGATGCAGGCATGGGTTCTTGCCGCCGGCCGCGTCTCGTGCTCACCTTCGTGGCCGCCGCCGTGCTCGGTGGCTGCAGCTCGGCTCAGGCACCGGCGGTGTCCCTGCGTCCCCCCAACCCCGTGCCGGCCAACAATCTCCAGGACGCCTACGTGACGGTGGTCAAGCGGGTGGCGCCCTCAGTGGTTCAGATCAAGACCGACCAGGGCCTCGGCTCGGGGATCATCCTCGACGCCCGGGGAAACATCGTCACCAATGCCCATGTGGTCGCCGGAGCCACCACCATGACTGTGACCGTGGCGTCCGGAAAGGAGCGCCCCGCCACCCTGGTCGGTTCGTTTCGGCCTGACGACCTCGCCGTCATCCGAGTCGATGCCCAGGGACTTCCGGCTGCCTCCTTCGCCGACTCCAGCAAGCTCGAGGTCGGCGACATCGTGATGGCCATCGGCAATCCCCTGGGTTTGCGAAGCAGCGTCACCGCCGGCATCATCAGCGCCGTGGGACGGTCGGTGAGCGAGGAGAGTGGGGTCACCCTGCCCGACGCCATCCAGACCAGCGCCGACATCAACCCCGGCAACAGCGGTGGTGCCCTCGTCGATCTCGGGGGCAACGTCGTGGGCATCCCCACCCTGGCGGCGGCGGACCCCCAGCTCGGTGGCGGTGCGGCGCCAGGTATCGGCTTCGCCATCCCCAGCAACAGGGTCAAGGACATCGCCGGGCAGCTGGTGGCGACCGGGCATGTCACCAACTCCCACCGCGCCTATCTCGGTGTGCGGGTGGGGATCGGCTTCGGCGGCGAGGTGATCATCGCCCAGGTCGATGCCGGCGGTCCGGCGGCCAAGGCGGGGCTCCGGCGCGGCGACCAGATCACCGGCATCAACGGCACGACGATCCGCACGGTGTCCAACCTCAACGAGGCGCTGGGGGCGCTCAAGCCCGACGACCGGGCCGTCGTGGAGGTCACCCGTGAGGACGGCAGCACCGACAAGATCTCGGTCACCGTTGGACAGCTACCCGGCGGATAGATCCGCCTGGAGAGCTCAGCCGGTCTTGAGCAGCGACTGCAGCTTCATGGCCAGGCCCATGTCGCCCTTGATCTTGATCTTGCCCTTCATGAAGGCGCCGGCCGGGTCCATGTCGCCGCCGGCGATGGCGACAAAGTCCTCATCCTTCACCGTGATCGTGATGTTGGGGTGTGGTTCCGCGCCCTCCCCGGCTGTTCCCGTCCCGTTGTCGAGAATGATGTGGTACTGCCCGCCGGTATCACCCTGCACGTCGAAGTTGTAAATCGCGTTCATCCCGGCCACCTTGGACGGGTCGGCCTCGAGACGCCGGTTGATCTCGGCAAAGATGTCGGCTGGGGTCACGGTCGTCCTCCTGATGGTCTCACCGGCCGAGTTGTCGTGCCGGGGAGTGTAGCCCGCCGGGGCCCCCCATCTGCGCCGGCGACCGCTGACTACACTGCCGGTTGAGATGGTCTGGTTCTGGGTCGCCCTGGGCATCCTGCTGCTGGCGGTGGAGATCTATACGACGGCCTTCTTTGCCGTATTCATCGCCGCCGGCTGCTTCGCGGCCGCCGCCGTCTCCCAGATGAGCGGCGATGTGCTCCCCCAGGTGGCGGTTGGAGGCCTGGTGGCACTTGCCGGCGCCCTCCTGGCCCGCCCCCTGCTGGTGCGGGTCGTGGAGCGACGAGTTCGAGGGCATTTCCCCGGCGGCGTCCAGGGGCTGGTTGGCCAGAGCGCCCTGACCGCCGACGCGGTTGGTGACGAGCATCACCCGGGTCACGTGCTCCTCGGGGGCGAGCGCTGGCTGGCGGTGACCGAGGGACCGGCGGCGCTGGCGGCCGACGTGCCGGTCACCGTGGTCGCCGTTCAGGGCACCACGCTGCTGGTGCGGCCCAGGACCTCGCCGGTGACCGCGCCGTGAGCCGGCCCACCCGCGACGGGACGGATGGTTCATGCAGGAGGGAAAGTCCATGAATGCCGGGCTCATCGTCATCGGAGCCATCGTCGTCTTCGTGGTCGTCATCCTGGCCCGGTCGGTCCGGGTGGTCGGCCAGGGGTATGTCGGTGTCGTCACCCAGCTCGGTCGCTATGAGCGCGAGGCATCACCCGGCATCTGCTTCATCGTCCCCTTCCTCCAGAAGGTGGCCCTCGTGGACACCAGGGAGACCCCCCGCACCGGCGATCGTCAGGAGGTCATCACCCGTGACAACGTCGCTGTCGCGGTCAACGCCACCATCTTCAGCCAGGTGGTGGACGCCAAGCTCGCCCTGTTCAACGTCTCCAACTACGCCGTCGCCATCGAGCAGCAGGCGCGTACGACGCTGCGCAACGCCTTCGGCAACGTCAGCCTTGACGATGCCCTCTCTCAGCGTGAGCGCATCAATGCGGGAATGCAGCAGCAGATGGAGACCGTCACCGACAAGTGGGGCATCCGCATCAACCGCATTGAGATCGTCGACATCACCCCGCCGGCACAGATCCTCCAGGCGATGGCGCTCCAGAAGCAGGCCGACCAGGAGAAGCGCGCGCGCATCCTCACCTCGGAAGGTGAGCAGCAATCGGCGATCAACATCGCCGAGGGCAACAAGCAGGCCAACATCAAGACGGCGGAGGGCGAACAGCAGGCTGCGGTGCTTCGCGCCGAGGGAGATCGCCAGGCGACCATCCTCGAGGCCCGAGGTCGCGCCCAGGCGATTGAGACGGTCTATGCCGCGATCACCGCCGCGTCACCCGATCCGACGCTCCTCTCCATCCTGCAGCTGGACACCCTCGCCAAGTTCGCCGAGAGTGATAACACCAAGATCGTCATCCCCTTCGAGAGTGCTGCGTTGATGGGGGCTGCACAGGCCCTCCGCTCGGTGATCGGCCGCGTTCCCGACGCCAACAGGGACGGTGGAGGGTAGGAGGGGGAGCAGTGTGCTCAACAGCGCAACCGGCGGAGGCCTCGTTCGAGGGCGCCCAGGGCGAGGTCCAGGTCGGAGTCGCCATGGGCGGAGGAACAGAAGGCACTGGTGTGGAACAGATCCACTCCCTCCTCGCGGAGC
>JBHELP010000141.1:0-3455 GCA_046263035.1 Candidatus Dormibacteria bacterium
CCCGCGCCGCCGCGTGCCGCCCCCATGGCGGCCATATGGGGGGCCCCACTGAACCCGGGGGCGCCGCCCACCACCAGCACCGTGCCGAAGGTGCCCTTGTGCGCGTCGGCGGGGCGATCCGGCAGCCGCACCGACGGGGGCACCATCAGCAGCGGCGGGGAGAGCGCCCCCGGCAGGAGCCCCGGCCTCGTCGCGGTGTCGCCGCCAGGCGAGGCGGTGTCGCCGCCAGGCGAGGCGGCGCCGCCGGCCACCGCCACCGCGACGGCCCAGTCACCCTCATGGCTGAGGGATAGCGCCACCGGCGTCGTCCAGCCCCGAACGCGAGCCCGGGGAGCGCCCTGGGCGTCGAGGCTCACCTCAACCTCGCGAAAGGCCGGCAGCCGCAGCCCGCCTCCGCCGGCGAGCTTGCGCACGGCCTCCTTGGCGGCCCACCGAGATGCCCAGCGTCGGGGATTGGCCCCGCAGTCGCGTCGTTCCGACTCGCTGAAGACGCGCTGCGCAAAGCGCGGTTCGCGCTCCACCAGGCCCATCACGCGGCCCACCGAGGCTATATCGATACCCACGCCGAGCGAGCTCACCCTCCCCCACCCTCGTCCCCCGGGGTCATTCGACGGTGACGGACTTGGCGAGGTTGCGCGGCTGGTCGACGTCGCATCCGCGCCTCACGGCGATGTGATATGCAAGCAGCTGCAGGGGAATCGCGTTGGCCAGCGGTGAGAGCAACTCGTCGCAACGTGGCACGGTGATGATGTCACGGACGAGACCGCTGTCAAACGGGTTGTCGCCATCGCTGACCAGAGCTATCACCGGGGCCTCGCGGGACTGCACCTCCTGGACGTTGCTCACCATCTTGGCAAGGGTGCGTGCGCTGGTGGCGATACAGAGGACGGGGACGTCGCTGTCGAGCAACGCGATGGGGCCGTGCTTGAGCTCTCCCGCCGCGTAGCCCTCCGCATGGATGTAGGAGATCTCCTTGAGCTTGAGGGCACCCTCAAGGGCGAGCGGGTAGTTGATACCACGCCCGATGTAGAGGGCGTTGCGGGCGTGCGAGTACCGGTGCGACATGGCGGCGAGCTCCGGTTCCAGGGCGAGACACCTGGCGAGCACCGTGGGCATGTCCAGCAGCTCGGCGGCGAGGCGGCGATGCTCGCCCGCAGCCAGTGCACCCCGTGCCCCGGCGAGCCGGAGGGCCAGCAGCAGGCCGCAGGCGATCTGGCTCAGGAACGTCTTGGTGGCCGCCACCCCGATCTCCGGACCCGACTGCATGTAGAGAACCGCGTCGGCCTCGAGGGAGAGGGCACTTCCGGCCATGTTGGTCACGGCCATAACCAGAGCTCGCTTGCTGCGGGCCTCCCGGACCGCGGCCAAGGTGTCGGCGGTCTCCCCCGACTGGGAGACGGCGATGACCAGCGTCCGCTCGTCCACAAGTGGGTCGGAGTAGCGGAACTCGCTGGAGGGCACGACGTCGACCCGTACGCGTGCGAGCTGCTCGATGGCGTACTTCATCACCAGACCTGCGAGCCAGGCCGATCCGCAGGCGACGACCGTCACCGCGGTGATGCCGGCCAGCTGGGCATCGCTGACGTCGAGATCGCCGAGGGTCACCATGCCGGTGCCGTCGATCCGGCCTTTCAGCGCCCTGGCCAGAGCCTCCGGCTGCTCGTGAATCTCCTTGAGCATGAAATGAGGATAGGACCCCTTCTCGGCATGCTCCGCCTCCCAGTCCACGGTGATGACCGGGGGCTCGACGCGGGTTCCGTCCAGGCTCTGAACACAGATCCCGTGGGCGGTCGCCGAGACGATCTCCCCCTCGCCGAGAAGCGCCACCCGGCGGGTGTAGGGGATGACGGCGGTGATGTCGCTGCTCACGAAGACCTCGCCACTGCCAAGGCCGACCACCAGCGGGGCGTTGAGACGGGCACCGACGATGCGATCCGGCTCGGCGGCGCTGATGATGACCAGCGCGTAGGCGCCCTGGATGCGACTCAGTGCCCGCCGGGTTGCGGTGGCGAGGTCACCCTGATAGCACTCCTCGATGAGATGGGGGACCACCTCCGTGTCGGTGTCGCTGGAGAAGCGGTGACCGCGACCCTCGAGCTCCTCGCGGAGCTCACGGAAGTTCTCGATGATCCCGTTGTGGATGAGATGGATGCGCCCGGTGCAGTCCTGGTGGGGGTGGGCGTTGACCAGGTTGGGGCGACCATGGGTGGCCCATCGGGTGTGGCCGATGCCGACATTGCCTCCGGGACTACCGTCACGGTTGATGTCGTCCACCAGGTCGGCGACCTTGCGCTCACTCTTGACCACGGTGGCGGAGCCGCTGCCGGTCCCGTCGAGAACGGCGATCCCGGCCGAGTCGTAGCCGCGATACTCCAGCCGCCGGAGGCTGTCGACGAGGACGACGGCGGCAGCCCGGGGTCCCGCGTATCCAATGATCCCACACATTCCTGTGAACCTCCAACGGCCTCCAAACCCGGCGGTTACGAGGCCGTACGCCTATGGTGCCGGAGCCGCCGGAGGCCCGGGCAGGGCGGTGACGGTGAGCCGGACGTTGACCGTGTCAGGGGTGGCGCGCACCCCGGCGGGCGGCGCCAGCCTGACGCTGACCGTGGTGTCCTCGCCAAGACCGTTGAGAGCGATGGGCGTGGTGCTCACCGAGTCCAGGGAGTTGATCAGGTCCTGTGGCCCGGCGAGCAGCACGGTGGGCGGATCGGCGGCTATCCCCGACAGCTGATGGCCGGCGGCCACCGTTCCCGTCGTCCGGGGAAGGACGGCGGTGGCCCGAGAGGTCGCGCTGGCGGCAACGGTGACGGTGACCCTCACAGTCGGCGGCGTCACCCCGAGGTCGGAGATGCG
Organism: Candidatus Dormibacteria bacterium; assembly: GCA_046263035.1. Taxonomy (GTDB): domain Bacteria; phylum Chloroflexota; class Dormibacteria; order Aeolococcales; family Aeolococcaceae; genus JBHELP01. Next base: position 2,857 of record JBHELP010000141.1, read on the forward strand.
GTTCCCCGCAGCGTCAAAGAGCAGCAGGGGAAAGTCCTGCTGGAGGTTGGCCTTCTGGTTGCTCAGGTCGACGCGTGCCCGGGCCTGGGTGCCGCCGAGCTTCTGGCGCGGGCCGGCCACGGTGACCCGGTCGGGCTCGACCGCCTGCCCACTGGTGACATAGCCGGACGGCGGAGGGTTGGTGATCACGATGGTCACCGGAAGGACGATCGAGCCCAGCTCATCGACCTCCAGCTCGACGGCGGCGGGAGCGCTGTCCAGGTCGACATCGCGGTCCGCGTTGGTGACCGACACCGGAACCGACTGCACGCCCGCATGCCGGATGGCGCCGAAGTCCACCACCACCGAGAGGCTGGAGGTGTCGAAGCTGCGCAGGTGCTCCCGGGTGCCGGCCATCCGCACGGGGATGTCGGGGATTGGTCGAACGAGCACGTATTTCGCAGGGATACGGGTTGCCTCCTGGGGCACGTGGACCGACACGGTCCGGGTTTCCGGCGGATTGCCGGCAAATACCACGCCCACCCAGCTGAGCATCGCCAGGGCCACCGCCAGCGCCTTGAGGCGAAGGTTCCGCGTCAGGAATCCAGGCAGTCTCATGA
>JBHELP010000142.1:0-9026 GCA_046263035.1 Candidatus Dormibacteria bacterium
ACGTCGGCGGCGAGCAGCGCGAGAGCGGTCCTCACACCTCCTCGGGCGCCGGGACCCAGTGCCTGATGCCGCTTCTCGGCCTCCTCGAAGCCGGGATCACGTGGGACCACGGCTACCAGTCGTCCCTGAAGATCAGCCATCACCTCGGTGAGCCGATCGGCACCGGCACAGCGATTCGCCACGTAGGCCAACTTGTGCCGGTGCCCCATGCGGCGGAGCAGCTCCGTCGATCGGTAGGCATCCTGGATGCCGCCCGGGGTCGGGGTCATGACGACGTAGATCTGATCGGCCGTCTCCAGTCCCCACCCCGCCATGGGTCCCAGATCGCCGCCGATATCCATGATGGTGATGTGCTGCCCCTGCGTCCTGAGGGCGGTTCGAAGGTTCTCCAGGCGGTGTCGCTCCATCACCTGAGCGGGAGCGGTCAGGGGCTTTGGCGGTCCGGGCAGCACCCGGACCCCGCTGGCATGCTCCACCAGGCGCGTCGTCGCGTTCGCGCCATCGTCGGCGCCTGCGGTGGCGTACGCCCAGGTGGTGGGTTGAGCGATTCCCAGCCGGGCTGCCAGGGTTGCCGCCAGGGCGTCGAGGTCCATCAAGACCACGCGGAGGGGTTCAGCCGACGCCCCCCCCGATGCGGTCCCGCGGCCTCGGGCGGCAAGGAGGCAGGCGGCTTCGATGGCCAGCATGGTGCGGCCGCTGCCACCGTTGAGCGAAAAAAAGGCGACCGATCGCCCCGCCGTTCCCCGTAGAGGCGTGGCCTCTTCCGTTGGCCGCCGGTAGCGATCCATCGCCCCCCTCACCGCGGGCACAACGCGTGGGTCGGGAGCCGGCCATGCCGGTGGCCTCAGCGTCATGGTCAGGGGGCTCGCCACCATTGTGCTGACCGGTGGGCCGGAGTGTCGTGGTGCCCCTGTGGCACTCGGCGCAAGGGGCCCGGAGCGCCGTCTGAGCAGGAAGCTCATCGCTCGAGCCAGCCAGTCGATCAGCGGGCGCCCCTCTAGGCGCAGCCACCCAAGGGACGCCGAGACGGCCACGATGACCAGGCCTCCCGGTGTCCTGACGTAGATGGGCAGCGGAGCCTGGAGGAAGGCGTACGTGAGAAGGAGGCCGGTGACCACGCTGAGGAGCTGTGCCGGCCCCAGCCCGAACACGATGGGATCGGGGCCGTCGAACCCGTCGGCGAACCGCACTTCGCTCACGTACCACCTCCTGATCGCACTCGCCGGTGCAGCGGTGTATGTATGCCACCACAATATAACTCAACTGTGGGGTAGGGTGCATCGGAACCCATGAGGACGTGGCCGGCACCTCTGTGTGCCCGCTTCCTCAGCAGTGCCGCCGCGGGCGGCGGGGCCACCCGGCTAGCATGCCTCACTCAGCCCCGTCCCGCGGTCACCGGTGGCGGCCTTTTTTCGCGCGCGATACCCATGTCCCAGGCATCCGGGAGGATGACGTGCCAGCAATCGATCCGTACACGCGCCGTCTGCTGCGCAACCTGCAGCCCATACTGGTCACCAATCGTGCCCCCCTCTCGCTGCAGCCCGCAGACCCGACCAGGGGAACGGGGGAGCGGCTGGTCAAGGGGAGCGGCGGCCTGGTCACCGCCATGAGCTCACTGGCGGCGGCCACCAAGGCCGTGTGGGTCGCCAACGTCCGCAATGACGAGGACCGGATCCTTGCTGGCCGCGACGCCTCCGGCGGGTCGACTGAGTTGGAGGCCGAGGACGGCACGCAGTACCACGTGGCCTTCGTGGACCCCGGCAAGGAGCCCTACCACCTCTTCTACAGCGTGATCAGCAATCCACTGCTCTGGTTCATCCAGCACTACCTGTGGGACCTCGCTCGGGAGCCGGTGGTGGACGCCGCCACCGAGCATGCCTGGCGGGAGGGCTACGAAAGGGTCAACGCCCTTCTCGCCGAACGGGTCGTGGAGGTGGCCAACAACTCGGACCGACCACCCCTGGTCCTGGTCCAGGATTATCAGCTCTACTGCCTGCCGAGGCTCGTCCGGGAGGCGCTCCCCAAGGCGCGAATCCAGCAGTTCATCCATATTCCCTGGCCGACGCCCCAGTACTGGACCATCCTTCCCAAGAAGATCCGGGACGCCATCCTCTACGGCATCCTAGGCAATGACATCGTCGGCTTCCAGACGCAACGCGACGTGCGCAACTTTCTCATGACATGTGAGGAGAACCTGGGCCTGGGCGTCGACTTCCGGGAGCGCACGGTCTTCTTCGGGGGGCGGGCCGTGTGGGTCCGCAACTACCCCATCAGCATTGATGTCAAGGGCCTCATGGAGCAGGCGGAGAGTGAGGCGGTGGCCGCGGAGGAGGCCCGGATAGCTGCCTGGCGCCCCCGCTACCTCATCCTGCGTGTGGACAGGACGGATCTCAGCAAGAACATCGTTCGAGGATTCCTCGCCTACGAGCGCATGTTGGAAAGCCATCCCGAGCTTCATCGCGAGGTCCAGTTCTGGGCCTATCTTCAGGAGAGCCGCCAGGACGTGGACGACTACCGGGCCTACCTGGGCAGCGTTCTCAGCGTGGCCGCCCGCGTCAATCGGCGCTTCAGTGCCAGCGGCTGGAACCCCATTCGAGTCGAGATCGATGACAACTTCGATCGGGCCATAGCCGGTTATCGCTCCTTCGACGTGCTGCTCGTCAATCCCATCTATGATGGGATGAATCTGGTGGCCAAGGAGGGGCTTCTGTGCAACCAGCGCAACGGTGTCCTCGTCCTCAGCGAGAATGCCGGGTCCCACGAGGAGCTCGGCGACCTGGCCCTGACCATCAATCCCTTCGACGTCGATGAGACCGCCGAGGCCCTCTACCTGGGGATCATCATGGATGAGCGGCAGAAGAGCGCGAGGGCTGAGCGCATCCGCGAAACCGTCCGTAACAATGACATCACTCGATGGCTCGCCAATCAGCTTCAGGATCTGCGGGAGCTGATCCCGGGCTGAACCCGGGATCCCGGTCCGGGAGGCGGGGCTAGTGGCCGAGGCCGGCGAACCCGGCGACGAATATCCAGCAGACCACCGCACACAGAGTGATCCAGGTGGCGACGAGCCCTCGATCTCCAAGTTGCCGCGTGCGGCGCTGCTTGAGGAATCGTTCGCGGACGTCCAGGGAGTCGTGGCCGCTGGGCCCAGCGGCGGGGAGGCGCTTTCGGGGGGCGTTTACAGACATGGTCTCTCGCAGAAAACCGGATTTGACGGGTGAAGGTTACGTCCGGAGGGCGGTCCGTGCATGCCGGCCGGAAGTCGGGGGATCGATATACGATTGTGTACCATCCCAGCTGTAGCAACCGGGCAGGGCGGCGTAGTATGGGTGGTAGGGATCATCGCACGAGTGGTGGGGTCCTGTCAGCGCAGGACGCGCCGGGCCACACGTCGTCCTTCCCTCCGGCGCACAAGGGTGAGACATGACCTCGACAGACATGGCGCCACCGTCGGTGGCGCTCGACAAGCCGATCTACACCATCAGCGTGGCCGCTGAGATATTGGAGCTCCATCCACGAACCCTGATGATGTACGAGCATCTGGGCCTCATCGTGCCGTACCGGACGCCCACCAACAGGCGCCGCTACTCGCATCGCGACATCCTCGCGCTCCGAGCCATCCAGCGGCTCACACGCCAGCATGGGCTCAACCTCAACGGTGCCCGGTACGTCATCCGATGTCTGATCCTCCTGGACGAAAATGGGGTGGCCCGGCCGCCCCAACTCGAGGAGCTGGACCTAGCCGGCGTGAGGCTCTGAATCGAAACTCTATCACTCCGGATATCAGAAAAGGCGGGTCCAACCCCAGGCATATGGTTATACTCAGCCGCGGGGCCGAGCTGCTGATGCAGACCTTTAGAGGATGGCGATGACAGAGTTGGTCGACGAACAGGTCATTGATGTCCTGCTCATCGAGGACGATCCCGCAGTGGTCGAGATGTACAAGATGAAGCTGGAGCTTGACGGCTACCGGGTGAACATCGCCGCCGACGGCGACGAGGGCCTCGCTCGGGCCATGGAGCTCCAACCCGACATCATCTTCCTGGACCTCCGATTGCCCAAGAAGGACGGCTTCGAGGTACTGCGGGAACTTCGCCAAAATGACGCCACCCGGGCAACCCCCGTCATCATCCTCAGCAACTATGGTCAGCGAGAGCTCATCGAGCGAGGGCTGACGCTGGGGGCGAACGAGTTCCTGATCAAGGCCCAGACCACGCCCACGTCGCTCTCCGAGGGCATCGACGAATGGCTGAAGGAGTAGCCCAGGCAGGTCCGCCTCCGGGCCAACCGGGACCCGACAAGCCCATCTACACCATAAGTGTCGCCTCCGAGATCCTTGAGATGCACCCCCGGACGCTGATGATGTACGAGCAGATGGCCCTGATATCGCCGCACCGCACGGGCACCAACCGGCGCCGCTATTCTCAGCGAGACATCCACAAGCTGCAGACGATTCAGAACCTCACCCGCAACCATGGAGTTAACCTCTCGGGCGTGCGCTACCTTCTCACGCTGCTGCGCCTGCTTCATGAGCATGGCATTCAGCCTCCTGCTGAGCTCCGCGATGTCGACGTGTCACAGTTGGATGTCTAACCCATGGCCGGCATCGACACATCCCGTCCGGATCAGGACCTCAAGGACCTCGGCCGCGAGATCACGAGTGACGCCGTCCGGCTCGTTCGCGCGGAGATCAACCTGGCCAAGGCCGAGGCGGCGGAGACGATTCGCGGCCTTCGCACCGCGATCGTGCTCTTCGCGACCGCGTCGATCATCGTCCTGCTCATGCTGGTTGCCGCGTTCGGTGCCCTTGCCGACGGGGTGGGGGATAGGGTCCTGGGCGGTGCATGGAAGGGCTGGGGGATACTCGCCCTCATGTTCCTGCTCGCCGCGGGCTTCCTGGGATACCGGGGATACCGATCGATCAGCCGCTCGATCGCGGGCGCCAGGGATGCGGTCGGATCGCTCAAGGAGGATGTCGCATGGCTGAGGCGATTGTCCAGGCGAAACGAGAGAGGGAGCTGACCAAGGCGGCCCTGGCCGCCGACGTCGACAGGCTGGAGGGTCACATTCGGGCTGAGCTCGACTGGAAGGCGAAACTGCGGCGCGATGGTCCCCGGTACGCGGTCATTGCCACGGTGGTGGTCGTCGCGGTTGCCGGCGGTCTCGTGCTGCGACGGGCGTTGCCCGCGCGCGATCGTGGGAGCGCGGGGGAGTCCGAGGCCGGCGCCGGCAGCCTGGAGGAGATCACAAATCAGCTGCGGGAGATCCGCAAAGAGCTGGACGGGCGTCACCGTGGCGGGTCTCCGCTCTGGCACAAGGTCGTGCTTCGGGCCACGACCGCGGCCGGAGCCGCGGCCGGCTCTCTGGCGGCCCGCCAGATGATGGATCGGTTTGGCCGGCCCGGCGGTGATGGCGGGACCGATGATGCCCTCCTGCGCTCGTTGAACACCGGGCGTGAGGTCGGCCGCGGCATATGAGCTGGTCGCCACCACCCCCCCCGCTGCCGCCTCCGCCGCCCTCTCCTCGGCGCCCGGGTCCCAGGATTCGAGCGGGGCTCCGCAGAGGCCGCTCCCCGGCAGGGCCGTCTTTGGCCGCCGGCGGAATCCCGCCGCGGTGGCGGAAGGTTCTCAAGATTTCCGCCGGGTTCGCCGCCCTGGCCAGTGGCATCCTGGGCGGGATGGTGGCCTATGCCGCCCTCACCCTTCCCAACGTCGATGACATCGGTCGCGCCACGGGGACCATCAAGATCCTGGATAGAAACGGCAAGCAGATTGCCGAGGTGGGGCGGAACCAGCAGAGCCGGACGACCGTCAAGCTGGATGCGATCGCGCCGGTGATGCGGGATGCGACCCTGGCGGCCGAGGATCGCGAGTTCTACACAGAGGGCGCGTTCAGCGTGGGCCGGGTCATGAAGGCCCTGTTCGTCGACGTCATGCTCCGCCGCCCTGCGCAGGGGGCGAGCACCATTACCCAGCAATTGGTGAACCAGGCGTTCTTCGGCGGCTCCAAGGAGAAGTCGGCCATACGGAAGCTGCGTGAGGCGCTGCTGGCCAACCAGATCAGCGGGCACCTCTCCAAGGACGAGATCCTGGAGAAGTATCTCAACCTCATCTACTACGGCGAGAACGCCTACGGCATCGAGAATGCCGCCACCCGCTACTTCGGCAAGCACGCCAAGGATCTCAACATCCAGGAGTCGGCCATGCTGGCCGGGCTTCCCGAGGCTCCCTCATTCAACGACCCGTTCAAGAATCCGGGGGCTGCCTACAACCGGGAGCACTATGTTCTCGACGGCCTGGTGAAGACCGGCAAGGTGACCCAGGCGGAGGCCGATGCTGCAGATCCGCTGGTCGGGGGAACCTCACCGGATCCGGAGCAGCAGGCGGCGCAGCAGGCCAACCAGCAGCGCCTGCTCGTTGACCTGCAGAGGGGGAAGCCGACGAGCGGTGGTGCGGCCCCTCATTTCGTCCAGTACATTCAGGATCAGCTCAGCCAGGAGCCCTACAACGTCGACCCGCCCTCGGTCAACGGCGACCTGACCGTCATGACCACCCTGGACCTGGGGATCCAGACGCGGGCCGAGAAGTCGGTCAGGGACGGGGTCGACAGCCTGGTCAAGCGTCGCACCAACAATGGCGCGCTGATCATGATCGATGCCCACACCGGGGACATTCGTGCCATGGTCGGCTCCAAGGATTTCAACGACAACACTATCGCCGGCCAGTTCAACGTCATCACCGCGGAGCGACGTCCGGGCTCCTCCTTCAAGCCATTCGTGTATGAGACGGGCTTCATCAACGGCAAGCTGAAGCCCAACAGCCTGCTCGACGACAGCAGGCAAGAGTCAGCCCGGCTCAATGGTGTCAAGGATTTCGACAATCAGTACCGAGGCCGCATCACGGCATCACAGGCCCTGCTCGAGTCACGAAACATCGCCTCGGAACAGGCGATGGTCATCGCCGGGGTGCAGAACACCATCGACTTCACCCACGCTCTCGGGATAACCAGCCCCCTTGCCGATAACGCCAGCACGGCCATCGGGACGTCGGCCGTGAAGATGATCGAGCATGCCGGAGCGTATGCCGCCTTCGCCAACGGGGGGCAGAAGGTGCAGGCCCGAGGCATCCTCAAGATTCAGGCGGCCAATGGGGATGTGCTCTTCGATCAGGCTCAGCCGCCGGGACGCGAACAGGTGATGACGCCCGCACAGGCGTACAGCATCACGGGCATCCTCCGCAACTATCAGAAGCAGTGGCACCTTCCCTTCAAGTGGGATACCGCTGGAAAGTCGGGCACCACCGATAACTTTGTGGACGCTGTCTACATGACCTACACACCTGACTGGGTGGTGGGGACCTGGGCCGGACACACGGCCGCGGACAACCCCGCCGAGCAGCCCATGGAACAGGTGTTCGGTACCGATGAGGCGAAAGCCATAGCGGTGCCCTTTGTCAACACGCTGCCACGGCCCAGTGCCTTCCGTCCCGTCAGCGGTCAGCGCACCGCCTGCGATCCCAACGCGGACGCGGGTAGCGAGAATGCCTGTCCCACGCAGGCTCCGACGTTCGTTCCGACGCCGACTCCCCTCACAACCCTGGAACCACAGCCCACCATAGAGTCCACGCCCCTTCCGGCACTTCCGACACGCCCTCCGTTGGTGACCATCCCTCCGATCTTCACCAGCGCCGCTCCATGCCCCTCGACCACTCCCAAACCCAAGCCCACGGCGACACCGGTAGCCGGCTGTCCCTGACAAGGGATCGGCTCGATGGCCTGACACTGCCCCCGCCGAGGACCCGGCCGGGGCTGCCGAGCCAAATCTCGGGAACCGCTGCCTGAGCAAGCCAGGTCGGTAGCCCGCTTTCAGGCGGCGTGGCGGGGCCGGCCGGCTACCGACCGGATGACGCGGCCGGTCGGGAGCCGGCGCTCAGGGAGTGGGAAGCAGGTCCTTGAGGCTGCCGCCGTGACGGGAGAGGGCCAGGTGAACGTCGAGAAGCTCATCACTGCTTATCGGCTCCGCCATCTCGGGCGCACCCTCGATGGTGGCGGCGCGGGGCTTCTGGGGAGCGTCGGTGGTCCGGAACACGATCTGAAACAGGCTCTCCTCCTTGCAGGAGGCGCACGTCACCTGGATGAGAGCCACGCTCTCCTGACGCTCGAGAACGCGGATGTCGCATTCCGCCATGTTCTGGTTGCACGCGGCGCAGCGGTAGCGCCGTGCCTGGCGGCGCAACTCGTCGGTAAGGTCCATACCACTATCAGTATAGATTGGCGGCGCCCACCCCAAACCCCGCCGTGGACTAGACTCGACCGGGCTCACTGGGGAGTGGCCAAGTGGTAAGGCAGCTGACTCTGGATCAGCCAATCAGAGGTTCGAATCCTCTCTCCCCAGCCACCGATTCTAAGATCAAAGACAGCCGATAAGGGCACCATCCCTGATGCTCCACCGCCGAGAGACGCTGAGAGGGACCGCGCCGCCGACATGGCGACCGCCGCACCGCAATCCGAGCGGGTATCGCTGAGCGCGTCGTCCGCATGACTGAGGCCCAGGGGTGCGGATCATCGCCGCCGTGACCGCGGCTCTTTCGTGACCCGGCGTGGAACCTTTCCGAGGATCAGCGCACCGTCGGACAGCAGATCATCGCCCAGCACTTCCGCACCCTGGCCCGGCCGTGAGCGGGTGGGACGACGCGGCCGTCCTCGCCGCCGCCGACCGGCTCGACCCGGCCCTCGCGCGAGCAAAGGAGCTGGCATCCACCATGTCGGAGGAACACTGGAACATTGTTCTTGCCAACACGGCCGCGGCCGTCGACGCCGAGACCAACGCGGCCGCCCGCGAAGACCCCTCCGTGCTTACCCCCGAGGTTCGCCTCGCCTGGAGCCTGATCCGAACCTGGTGGCTCAGCGAACGCACCGCCTCGATGCCACGCCCCATACGGCGATCCTTGCCGCCGGAGTGCGGAGCGGTCTACCTCGCCGAGCCATATGCTCAGCCGTGGGGCGTGTTCGAGTGCGGGGTCCTGGTC
>JBHELP010000143.1:0-5533 GCA_046263035.1 Candidatus Dormibacteria bacterium
GGGAACCGGCGTGATCGCTGCCATGAAGCCAAAGGTAAGTAACTTGATCGGAAATGTCAACAATAGGCCGCGGGCATCGTCAGTAGGGAGGCCGCGAAGGATTGGCCATCGTACGCAGACCGGTATCGTGTGCGGCATGGAAAGAGCGGTCGCGGACCCGCGTGTCGGCGCTTCCTACGAGGCCGACCGCGAGAGATGGCAGCGCCGCACGGCCGGCCTCAAGCGCGATCGCCGGATCGTCCTGGGCACGTTCATGGTCGTCTTCGAGAACGCGGCCACCATTGCCCACGCCCTCGAGGAGGCTTTGCGCTCGGATCGGATCACCGACGACCCCGCCGTCGCCGCGGAGCACCGCGACTTCGAGGCCCTGGCGCCGCTGGACCGGGAGCTGTGCGGATGCCTCTATGTGAACGCGCGGGACCACGCTGAGCTGGGCAGCCGGCTTGCTGACCTGGCCGTGGCGCGGGCTGCCCTCTACCTCGATGTGGACGGATCCCGCGTGGAGGTGATCGGCGACGACGATGAGCAGCTGAGCCGGCCGGCGGTGTGCGTCGTGCGCTTCCGCCTGAATCCCGAGCAGCGTCGCCGGCTGCAGGCAGGCGCCTCCGTGACGGTGGGGATCGACCATCCCGTCCATCGAGCTGCCGCCCTCCTGACGGAGGCTCAGCGGCGGGCGTTGCAGGACGACCTGGGCTGAGGACGGCTCAGCGCCCGGCCATCACCTGCCGATAAACCTCAGCGGTCCGGGCGGCACAGCGCTCCCACGTGAAGGACTCCGCCCGGGATCCTGCCAGCTTCCGTAGCCGTGCGGCCGGCTCGGGACCCGTCAGCGCCGAGCGGAGGGCATCGCTGAGGGCACCGGCGTCTCCCGGCTGAACCAAAATCGCCGCTTCGCCGGCCACGGCCGGAATGTTGCCCGCCGTGGTGGCCACCACCGGCGAGCCACACGCCATCGCCTCCAGCACCGGGAAGCCGAAGCCTTCGTGCGTGGAGGGCAGGGTGACGACGGCGGCGCCCCGGTAGAGGGCGGCCAAATCGGTATCGCCCCGGCGGCCGCAGAGCACCATCCGGATGCCGAGATCGCGCGCCCTGGACGCCAGGCGCTCGGCTTCCCGCCCCGTCGCGCCCGCCAGGGCCACGGTGGGAACCGGCGGCGGGAGCTGGGCCACCGCGTCCAGCAGGATATCCAGCCCCTTGCGGGGGTCGTGATGGCGGAGGCTGCCGACCCAGAGCAGGTACGGCCCCCGGCTCAGGCCTGCCGCCTCCAGCACCCCGGCATCGGAGGGCCGGCGGCGATCGTGGAACTCGGGCGTGACGCCGTGAGGAACGACATGAACCCGGCGCGGTTCCAGGCGCAGCGTGTCGGCGGCCTCAGCCGCGGTGATCTCGCTCACAGCGATGATGGCCGCGCAGCGGCGCAGCATGCGGCCTACAGCAGCGGCATAGGCGCGCAGCGCGGCACCGCGCAGTCCGTCAGGGCCGGCGGTCCTCCACATCTCCACGTCATGAACCGTGACCACCTGACGTGCCGCCGGCCAGCCCACCACGGGCTCGCCACCGAGGCCGTGAACGAGATGGGGTCGCACCGTTCGGGTGGTGCTCAAGAGCGGTGGCTGAGCGTGCAGAAATCGGCTCGGACGGGCCTCGCTCAGCGGTGGCCGCGAGGGTGTCGCGATCGTCACCTGCACATCCGGAGCGCACTCCAGGGCTTGACTCAGCTGCCGTGCATAGCGGCCGATCCCGCCATCCCTGCGGGCGTCGACGAGACAGGAGCCCTCGAGCACGACGCGAACTGCGGCAGAGGGCCGTGATACGGCTCGCGCCGGCATGGCCGGGGGACCTGCACTCGTTGTCAGCGGGCCCACCTCTGTATGCAACGGCGCTCGGGCATGACGCTGATGCTAGGGCTCCCAGCCCCACCAGAGCCCATGGCCGCCCGACCATTCTGCCTGACAACGGCATCGCCACCTCGGCGTGGTGTCGAGCGAGGCGTACTCGTGGTGAGCCGGCTCGGGCCTGCCGCCATGTTGGAGGCCGGGCCGTGGCGGCGACGGCTGACAGAATGGAGATGTGATCCAGTCCGTCGGGGTGCCCTCCCCGATCACCTTCCCCGCCCTTGTGGGACAGGAGTCCATGAAGCTGGCCCTGCTGCTCAACGCCGTTGACCCGGGCATCGGCGGGGTGCTCATTCGTGGCGAGCGGGGGACGGGAAAATCGACGGCGGTGCGGGCCCTGGCACGGGTCCTGCCGGACGTCGACGTGGTGGCCGGCTGCCCCTTCGGCTGCGCCTTCGACGAGCCCGCGGCGTGGTGTGCCGAGTGCCGCGCCCGTACCTCCGGTGGTGAGCGACTGGTGGCCGTCACCCGTCCCATGAGGGTCGTCGAGCTGCCTGTCAACGCCTCCGAAGACAGGGTCGTCGGTTCCATCGACGTGGAGAGGGCAGTCCGCCACGGCGAGAAGCGCTTTCAACCGGGGATCCTCGCCGCTGCCAATCGCAACATCCTCTACGTCGACGAGGTGAATCTGCTCGACGACCACCTCGTCGACGTCCTCCTGGACGCGGCGGCGATGGGACAGAACATCGTGGAGCGCGAGGGCGTGTCCGTCGCCCACCCCTCGCGATTCATCCTGGTGGGCACCATGAATCCGGAGGAGGGAGAGCTCCGGCCCCAGCTGCTGGATCGCTTCGGGCTCTGCGTCGATGTGGCCGGTCTGGGCTCGATCGACCAGCGGGTGCGGGTGCTCGAGAAGGTCGAGGCGGCGGCGGTCGCAGGGTTGCCCGGACCGGGGCTGACCGTCGAGGAGGACGACCTTCGCGACACCATCGTCGGCGCCCGCCGGTGCCGGCCCCGCGTCCGCGTTCCCCCACCGGTCGTCCACTTCCCCTCGCTGCTCTGTGTCGATGCGGGAGCCCTGGGACACCGAGCCGACCTGGTGGTGAGCCGAACGGCGCAGGCCCTGCGTGCGTGGAGGCACGCGCTGGAGGGGTCGAGCAGCACGGCCGGCCCCGCCCGCCTGGTGGATCCTGATGCCGAGCATGGGGAACGACCGCCGCTGCTGGTCACCGGCGAGGACGTCATCAGCGCCGCCGAGCTGGCCCTGGCTCATCGTCGCGGTCCCGCCCAACCCGATCGCGCGGGTGGCTGGTCCGACGTGGTCCAGGTGGCCCGGGAGCAGTTGGAGAAGCTCGAGCGGATCGAGCGACCCTCGAGTGAGCCGGGGCAGGACGCCGCGGCGCCGCCGACGGCGGAGCAGGCCGGAGAGGGCGGGGAGGGAGGCTCCCGGCGGGACGCCTCGGGCCCGTCCACCGGCGAGCCGGCTCCGAGGGGTCCTGAGACGACACCGGACTCACCGCTCTTCACGGTTCGCAAGATCCAACTCCCCCGCAGTCGCCGGAGCCGCAAGGTCGCCGGCAAGCGCACCCCCACGCCCAGCCCCGACCGCCGCGGCCGCTACGTGGGCAGCACCCAGGTGGAAAGGCCCACCGACGTGGCCATGGACGCCACGCTGCGGACCGCAGCACCCCACCAGCTCAGCCGCCGCGCCGAGGCCCCGCCGGACGCTCCACCGATGGCCGTCCATGTCGAGCCCCAGGACATCCGCCAGAAGGTCCGTCGACGGAAGACCGGTACCTTCATCGTCTTCGTGGTCGACGCCAGCGCCTCCATGGATGCCGAGCAGCGCATGCAGGCCACCAAGGGGGCGGTGCTCTCGCTGCTCCGGGACGCGTACATCCGCCGCGACAAGGTCTCACTGGTCGTCTTCTCGGGGCGCAACGCCCGGGTGGTGCTCCAGCCCACCAGCAGCGTGGATCTGGCCGAGCAGCGACTGCAGCGGCACAGCATCGGTGGCACCACACCCCTCACGCACGGCCTGGCCGCCGGTTTGCGGCTTGTCCGCAGCGAGCGGCTCCGTGACCCGGCCGTGTACTCACTCCTGGTGCTGATCAGCGACGGCCGCGGCAACATCTCGCTCTTCGGTGAGGAGCCGCTTGTGGAGGCTCAGCGCATGGCGTCGCGACTGGCCGAGGAGCGGGTTCGTGTCCTGGTCATCGATTCGGCGCGGGACCACACCCGGCCCCGGCCCCTCCCCCGGATGGTCGGGAGGCCGCCGGAACCGGTGCCCGCCACCAGGATCGCCCCCGGCACTCACACATTCAATCCCTGCCAGGATCTTGCCAACCGGGCCGGTGGTGAGTACCTGGGCCTCTTCGACCTCTCGCAGGGAGCCATCGTCGAGGGCGTCGCCCGCACCCTCAGGGACCGCTAGGGCGGGGCGGCTCCGCTCGCTGTTGCCCGACAATGAGCCGATGCAGGCTCCCTCCACCGCCTTCCCGTTCACGGCGATCGTCGGCCAGGAGGAGATGAAGCGGGCGCTGGTGCTCAACGCCATCAATCCCGCGATAGGGGGCGTCCTGATCAGAGGTGAGAAGGGCACGGCCAAGTCCACAGCGGTGCGTGCCCTGGCACGGCTGCTGCCGGAGCACGACGTCGTGGCCGGCTGTCCCTATGGATGCCCGCCGGTCGGGGCCAACCACCGCTGCCAGGATTGCGCCGGACGCATCGCGGCGGGGGAGGAGCTACCCCGTTCGACGCGCCGGATGCGTGTCGTCGAGCTGCCCATCAATGCGTCTGAGGATCGCGTTGTCGGGGCCATCGACATCGAATCTGCGATCAAGAGGGGGGAGAAGGAGTTCGAGCCAGGGGTGCTCGCCGAGGCCAACCGGAACATCCTCTACGTCGACGAGGTGAACCTCCTCGACGATCACATCGTCGACGTCCTGCTCGATGCGGCGGCGATGGGCCAGAACACCGTCGAGCGGGAGGGGATCTCGGTATCCCATCCGGCGCGCTTCATCCTGGTCGGCACGATGAATCCCGAGGAGGGCGAGCTTCGCCCACAGCTGCTCGACCGCTTCGGCCTCTGCGTCGACGTCGAGGGCATACACGACCTGGAGGCGCGGGTCGAGATCGTCGAGCGGCGCGAGGCCTTTGAGGAGGACCCCCAGGGCTTCGCCCGCGCCCACGAGCCCGCCGAGCGGGCGGAGGCCGAGCGAATCTCCAGGGCCATGGCCACCCTCCCCGACGTGGCCGTGAGCCGGCAGATCCTCGTCGCCATCGCCGCCCTTGGCATCGAGCTCGAGGTGGACGGGCATCGGGCCGACCTGGTCACTCGGAAGGCCGCCCAGGCGATGTCGGCCTACGAGGATCGCCCCGAGGTGATGCTCTCCGATGTGGAGTCCGTCGCCCCCATGGTCATGGCCCACCGCCTCAAGCAGTCCGCGTCGGGTGGACGGCCAAGCGTCGACCTCGGCGACATCCTGAGCCGGGCCCCCGTCCTGGGGAGCCACTGAGCTGGACCAGGAGCGCATCCGCAACTTCTCCATCATCGCCCATATCGATCACGGCAAGTCCACGCTGGCCGACCGGCTCCTCGAGCTCACCGGCCAGGTGACCGCCCGCGACATGCAGGCCCAGGTTCTTGATTCGCTCGACCTCGAGCGTGAGCGCGGCATCACCATCAAGGCCCAGGC
>JBHELP010000144.1:0-11143 GCA_046263035.1 Candidatus Dormibacteria bacterium
CCTCCTCGAGATGCTCACCGGCCTGGAGGAAACGGGTGACCGGTGGACCCGAGGGCCCTGGCAGCCCGATCGCCGCCACGTCGTCGACCTCATCGCCGGGGAGCTCGAGGCTCGTGGTATACCGGTGCCATCCGGGCGCCGGGCTCCCCGCCTTCAGGTGACGCCGGTCAGTCTCTCTCCGGGCCCCACCGCCCTCATCAATCCTCACTCGGGCAGCACCCTCAAGGAGGCTCCCGTGGACCTGTGGTGCGAGATCGTCCGAGGGCTCGGCCGGCTGGGTGTCCGATCGTTCGTGCTGGAGGCTCCGGGCACGAGCGAGGATCCTCGCCTGCTGGAGGCGGCCCCGGGAGTGGAGCCACTCTCGGCTCCGCTGCCAGAGCTTGCGGCGCTCATCGCCGGTGCCAGCGTGGTGATCAGCCCGGACACGGGCATCCTGCACATGGCGGCGGCCGTCCACACCCCCCATGTCGGCCTCTTCGGATCCACCGACCCGGCTTTCTGCGGCCCCTACAACCGGGAGGGGGGAGAGCTGCTCGAGGCACCGATCGACCACCCGCCGGCGTGCCGGGGCTGCTGGCGGGCCCAGATGCTGCCCTCAGCGCGGTGTCCGATCTTCGAGCCGGAGAGCTGCTTGTCCACGCTGTCGGGAGAGGCAATTGTGGCCGCCGCGATTCGCGTCATGCACCACGATGGGCGGCCGCCGGAGCACTCTCAGAGTTCCTTGCGAAGGGCCTCGTCTCTGCGCTGAAGGCGGCGCCTGAGCACCGCCTGCCGCAGCCGCCGGCCCTCCAGGACAGCGGCCACCAGGGCCGCGGCCCCGAGCACCAGCAGGATCGCACCCAGCCATTTCGGGCTGAGCACGGCGGTGCTCGTCCCTGCCGTGATCAGGGCGGCGGCCGCGGCCAGGTACACCAGGAGGGTGAACGCCTGAGCCGCGATGCGTGCGTCCCGGTACAGGTCGGCGGTGCGCCGGGCCAGCCGGCCCTGGGTCCCCGGCATGGTCCGGACGCGTCCCTGGGCGGCACTGCGCGCCCTGCTCAGAGCCCGGCTGCCCACGATCAGCCAGGCGATGCGGAGGATCACCCGCCAGCTCATCCGGCCGTCCGCCGCATGCTACAGTCGGCGGCCTCACCGGCCGTTCGAATGGGGAGGTCTGGCGTCATGGTGCGTGCCTACGTGCTGATCAGCGCGAACTCGGGCAAGGCGCTCGAGGTGGTCAACGACCTCAAGGGCCAGAGGGGGGTTCTGCAGGCAGACGCCATCACTGGAGAGTACGACGTCATCGCCCAGGTGGAGGCGCCTGACGTTCCCTCGCTGGGCACCCTGATCATCGACAAGGTGCAGAGCTCCAAGAACGTCTTCAAGACCATCACCTGCCTGGCGGTCCAGTAGCCCGCCGGGGCGCGTCTCAGTGTCCCTCGCTGCACGGCATGGCGGCCCGTCCGGGCTGAGGCAGTTCGGCGGCCTCTACGCCGAGGCCTTCCGCCTCATCCGCGGCAGTGCCGGTCTCCGCCGCTCTCTGAGCGTCTGGTTGGGCATCGGCCTTGTCTCAGTCGAGGCGTACTCCCTCCTCGTCGCCAATCTCCACGATCGCGGCACGATGCCGCTCATCGGCCTGGGGGCTGTCGCCTGGTGGGGGGCGGTGGCCATGATCGTGGTGGGGGGAACGCCGCTCCTCATCACACCGGACGGGCGGCGCATCCACCACTATGGCGTTCCCAACGGGCTGACGGCCCTGCGGGCCTGGGCAAGCTATCCGCTGTTGCTCTGCGCCACTCTCTCCATGCCCCACCATCTCGGTTTCATCCTGTGGTGCACGGTGGGCTTCGCTTCGGGGATGCTCGATTACGTGGACGGTGTGATCGCCCGCCGGATCGGCCCGATCACCGCTCTTGGCAAGGCCATGGACCCGGCCTCCGATTCGCTCTTCTTCATGATGGCGGCGATCGGCAATGTGTTCCTGGGGATACTCCCCCTCTGGCTGGCCGGGCTCATCCTCGTGCGCTTTGCCGGCCCCCTCCTGGCCACACCCATAGTCTTTCTGCTGCGCCGCCGTCCCGAGCTGACCCACACCCGCTGGGGCCGTTGGAATACGGGGGCAACGGGCTGTGTGATCTTCATCCTCATGTGGGTGCGCATCTTCAACGGGCCCGTCGATCCCGTGGCGGTGATCCTCGCCGTGCCCACGCTGGTGCCCTCCACCATTGCCCACTTCCATCAGCTGTGGGTCCGGGCCCGGCAGGCGCCCGTGCTCAGCGAGTAGCGTGACCCGGGATGAGCATCCCGCGTAACGGTGCCACGGTCGCGGGCTTCTGGTCGCTGACCCCCACCTCCACGGGGTCTGGCTGAGATGGCGCATCGCAGTGAGGCCGAGTTGGAGGTGGAGCGTCGCCAGATCGTGGCCGCGCAGCGCGACCGGGCGGCCTTCGCGCCGCTCTACGAGCGCTACGTGGACCAGATTTTCGGATACGTGTACATCATGACCAGGAACCGGGAGCAAGCCGAGGACGTGACCGCCGCCACCTTTGCGCGTGCTATTGAGGAATTGCCCCGCTTCCAGTGGCGGGGAGTTCCCTACTCCGCCTGGCTTTATCGTGTCGCCGCCAACCTGGTCGCTCGTGAACGCCGCCGTCCCGCCTCGTTGGAGCTCAAGATCGATGCCGCGGTGGAGATGCTGGGGCCCTCCGACGTGGCCGAGCGGAACAGCAGGGCCGCCGTTATTCGCGAGGCCGTCTCACAACTGCCCGCCCACCAGCGGCAGGCGGTCGTGCTGCGTTTCAGTGGAGGACTTCGCAACCGCGAGATCGCTGACATCATGGGGCGGAGCGAGGGCGCGGTGAAGCTGCTCACCCATCGGGCCATGACAAGCCTCCGCAACCGTCTGGGTGCCCCCCTGCCGGCGGACCGGACCACCGCCGCCCACCGCGAGGTCGAGCTGTGAAAGACCACGTCCGCGCCCTCAGCGCTGCGCTGGACGGTGAGGAGCTCCCCAATGGCAGCGTCCGTCCGGACGCCCGTCTCATCCATCTTGGCGATGAGCTGGACGCGGCCTTCAGGACCTGGAGGCTGCCTGATCAAGACCGCACCGGGATCCTGGTTCGCGCTCTTGCCATGGCGGAGCAGCCCGCCGCCACACCCAGGCGTCTCGCCCTGCCCAGGGTGGCAGGCCGCCGGCTCGTCGCCCGCGGCCTGCGGCTGGCCCACCCCGGCCGCCTGACATCGGCGCTGATCGGCGGCACCGCGGTTGTCGCCGTGGCCGCGATCGGGATCACGGTCGTCCACCAGAAGCGGGCTCACGGTTCGGCGACGGCCTGGGGCTGAGCACCGTCGAGAGCGTCCTCCCAGCGGGGGTCACCGTTGGGTGAGGTCCTGTGATGAGCACGGTCGACCGGCCCGTCAGGAGAAGGCGGCCCTGGGCGCGTAGACTCGATCGTATGAGAAGGGAAGCGGGCGAGGACAACGAGCTGACGCCCGGTGAGCGCGCCCATCTGCGCCACCGCGACCGAAAGCGGCTGACCACCATGGTTGTTGACAATGCCGGCATCAAGAGGGTGGCCCAGGCGATCGCTCAGCGCAAGCGAAGGTCGGGCACGAGCACCAAGTCGCCGCGGTAGGCGAGTGAGCCCCGCCCTGGATATGGTCCCTCCGGCAGTGCCGCCAGGCGGCTTCATTCCGCCGCCACCCACGTCGGGACCTCCCGGGCCTGCGCCTCCACCACCGCCCTCTCCACCGCCGGGGCAACAGCCTCCGGCCGGATACGCGGCCTGGACTGCGGCCCAGCCCGGCCCCGGTCGCTTCCGGCCGCAAGCGCTGGGTGAGCTGCTCGACTCGGCCTTCACGCTGTACCGCCGCAACTTCATTCTCATTGCCGCCATCGCGGCCGTGGTGGAGATCCCGGCGGGGGCCTTGCAGTACGTGTTTCTCCAGGGCGCCACTGTCGACGCCGGCAGAGCACCCAGCAACGGTCTCGTCGTGGGCGTCGTCGGCGTAGGCATCCTTCAGTTCCTGCTGATCCAACCGCTGGTTCAGGCCGCCATGACGCGCGCCGTGAGCGACCGCTACCTGGATCGCCCGGTCACTGTGGGAACCTCCTACCGTTCGGCGTGGCTGCGACTCCGATCGCTCATCGCCATGAGCCTCGAGCAAACCCTTCTGCTCCTGGCGCTCTTGGCTCCCATCCTTGTTCTCACCCTTGTGGTCGGTCCGGCGGCGTTGGTGCTCCTGGCTGTGGCCGTACCTGCGGCGATCTGGGGCGCGGTCCGGCTCTCCTTCGCCTCCCCGATCATCGTCATCGAGAGCCTCTCGGGCTGGAACGGCCTTAAGCGCAGCTGGAGGCTGATAGCCGGCTCCTGGTGGCGGATCTTTGGAATCCTTCTCCTGGTGACCATCATGGTGGCGATCATGGGGAGCACCATCAATGGGATGCTCAGCCTGCCGGCTCTCGCCATCCCCGACCCGGGGAAGCTCGTCTACACCAGCGTGATCGGCGCCGTGGTCAATGTGTTCGTCACGCCCATCCGGCTCATCGTCGTCACTCTCCTCTATTACGACCTGCGCATCCGCCGGGAGGCCTTCGACATCGAGATGCTTGCCGCCTCGCTGTGAGGTGTAGAGCAGCCGGCTGCATTGCGGTGGCGGCGGCGGTGGCGCTGCTCGGCACGCAACTCTCGACGACGGCCGTCGCCGATGGCTGCGCCGCCGGAGCGTACGTGAACCGTCTCCACCAGTCACTCGCCGCCCTACAGCAGGTACCACCCGACCCCGTCCGCGCCCGCGGACTCATCGCCCCATCCCTCGCCACTGACGGCCCGGCCGTTCTGACTCCCGTTCTCGCCGCCCTGGACAGCCGCCCGCCCGACATCAGCGATGCCCGCCGGCGCCTCGCCGCCCTGACAGCGGTCCTCGATCTGCCTCCCCGATCCGGCTGCCAACTCGACGCCGGCCCCGCCCGGGATGCCCTGCGCCACGTCTACGCCTCCCGAGTCTTCGCCACTCTGGATGCAGCGGAGCACCACAGCCTCCTCGAGGACGCCGGTGATGCCCTCTTCCGCGCCCTCACTGGGCTCGCCGGCTGGGTCCATCCGGGAGTCCTCGTCGGCCTCTCTGGCGTCCTCGCCTGCGCCCTGGCCGGCTACGGCGTCTGGGCGTGGCGACGGCTGCCGGCGGCGATCCCTCACCGCTCTGCCGAGAGGCCCGCCGGCGCCCGGCCGAACCCGGATGCCGAATGGGGAGCGGCGATCAGCTGCGCCGCCGCCGGTGATCATCGCCAGGCCGTGCGGCGCGCCTTCCGCAGCGCCCTTCTGTCCGTCATGGTGCGGGGACGGTTGCCGGTTGATCCCAGCTGGACCACCGGCCAGCTGCTGGCTCACGCCGCCGCCGACGCGGACCTGGTCGCCGCCCTGGCTCCGGCGGCCGCGAGCTTCGACCATGCCTGGTACTCGCGCGAGCGGGTGACCGCAGACGATTGGGACCGCGCCCGCTCGCAGTGCCAGGTGGTGCGCTCCCTGGCGGGACGCCGGCGTTCGGCTCCGGTGACATGAGGGCTGGGCTGGGCCGTCCCGTGATGGTCCTGATCCTGGCACTGGTGCTGGTCGGCGTGCTGGGGGTCCTCGCCGGCGTGCCTCCCACTCCAGCCGCCGACGACCCCTCCTCGCGGTCGCCGGGCCGAGCCGGCACCCTCGCTCTCCATACGTGGCTTGGGGATCTCGGATTCCAGGTCCATCGCATCAGCTCGGAGTTCGACCTGTCAGGGACAGACGTCCTCCTCAGCGTCGATCCCCGCAACGGGTTCGGCGCAGAGGAGGCCGGCAGGGTGATGGCGCACCTCGCCGGGGGCGGTGATGCGGTCATAGCCCTCAACGGCATCGCCGGCGTGCCCCTGGTGAGCCGGTTGCTGGACCGGCTGCACATCACGGCCCGCGAGCAGACGGGCTCGGGTGTGGCGGTGCCCGCTCAGCCCATCGACTCCGGGGGACGGGTGGACAGGCTGCGCATCGGTGCTGCCGCCGTTCTCGGCGGCCCACAAGAGGTGGTCCCACTACTCACCGCAAGGGAACAGGTTGTCGCCGTCGCCGTGCGCGAGCCGCGGGGAGGTCGCGCCTATGTGATCGGCAGCGCGGTGCCGTTCTCCAACGACGGCCTGCGCCGCGACGATGCCTCGGAATTTGTGCTCACGCTTCTGGAGAGGGCGCGCGGCGGGCGAATCGCCTTTGATGAGTTCCATCACGGCGAGGCCGGCGCACGAACCGGCGCGGCGGCGATCCTCGCCGGCCCGATCGGATTCGCGGCAGGACTCTGGGCGCTCCTGATTCTCATCCATCTGGCGACGGCCGGGCGGCGTGTCGGCCGGCCCCTGCCCGCGCGGGATCCGGCGCGGGTTCCCAGTGCGACAACCTATATGCGCGCCATGTCGGCCCTCCATCGGCGGTCCAGCCGCCGCGGCGGCGTGGCCGATCGCTACGCCCGGGAGCTCAAGGCGCGTGTGGCGCGGGTGAGCGGAGTTGAACCGCACCTCGACGACGACAAATTCAGGGCCGCGCTTGCGGCTCGCGGGGACCCGCGCTCCAGGGCGACGGGTGATCTGTTGGCCCGAGCGCGGATGCTGGCGGCCGCCGAGCCCTCTGAGCGTGAGCTGCTCGATCTCGCCCGCGACGTCGAGGCCGACGAGCGGTTGTGGGCTGCGTCCTTGTGAGCCGGTACCGCCGGCCCGGAGGCCGGCCTTGTGATCCAGACATGAGCCGGGCGGCCGGAAGCCATCACCGACAATGGTCGCCGTGACCACCGTCGTTGATCTGCGCGCCGACGTCCACGGCATGCTGAGCAAGGCGATCGTGGGCCAGGAGCGCACCATCGACGGTCTCCTGCTCGCCGTGCTCGCTGGTGGCCACGTCCTTCTCGAGGGCGTTCCCGGGACCGCCAAGACTCTGATGGCACGCAGCCTTGCCGTGGCCCTCGACGCCCGATTCACTCGGGTCCAGTTCACCCCCGACCTGTTGCCCTCCGACATCATCGGCACCCACATGTATCGGGCCGATACCGGTCAATTCGAGTTCCGGCCGGGTCCCATCTTCACGGACTCGCTGCTGGCGGACGAGATCAATCGGGCCCCGGCCAAGACTCAGGCAGCACTGCTGGAGGCCATGGAGGAGAGGCAGGTGACGTCAGACGGTGTGAGCCGTCCCCTCGGCGAGCGGTTCATGGTCGTGGCAACTCAGAACCCCATCGAGTACGAGGGCACCTACCCCCTCCCCGAGGCTCAGCTGGACCGATTCCTGGTCAAGCTCGACGTCACCATTCCCGAGATTGTTCAGGAGTGCGACCTTCTCCGCCGGGTCGAGAAGGGCTTCGACTCCCGGGACATTGCGGCCGCGGGTGTGGGGCCTGCCCTCGACGTGGCGATGTTGAGGGCGGCGCGGGAGGAGATCAGCGCCGTCCGCGTCGCCGACGAGGTGATCGGTTACATGGTGGCCATATGCGCGGCGACGCGGACGTCCCCCGACCTCACCCTCGGGGCCAGCCCGCGGGGGGCCATCGGACTGCTGCTCGGGGCCCGAGTGATGGCCGCATTCAACGGACGCGACTACGTCACCCCTGACGACGTCCGAAACATCACCATCCCGGTGTTGCGCCATCGCCTGTTGCTGCGCCCGGAGGCGGAGCTCCAGGGGGTCACCGAAGTGGACGCTGTGGAGCGGGCCCTGGCGCGCGTGGCGGTGCCCCGGTGACCGATGTGCCGGCTGATATGGCCGCGATCGGTTCGGGGGGCGGGCATGGCGGACGGTGACATGGCGAGGCACGCTGCTGGCCTCGCTGCCGGTCGGGCTCATCGCCCTCGGCGCTCGCTGGCCGGGCGTGCTCTGGCCGGCACTGATGGCATTGCTTGTGGTCCTCGTGCTGATCGTCATGGACGGCCGGCGAGCACCAGGTCCCAGCGTCCTGAAAGCCACGCGGCACCAAGACCTCATCCTCTCGGTGGTTGGCGCCAACCCGGTCACCCTTAAGATCGAGAACTCGGGTCGGCCGGTGAGGGCTCTCGTACGAGACGAGTACCCACCGGAGATGGAGTCGACGCACCGGCTCGACTGCCTGTGGCTCCCCGGCGTTCTCGGCTACACGCTGACCCCGCTGTCACGCGGCGAGCGGCGGTTTGGGCGCACCGTCGTGCGCGTTGCCGGGCCCTGGGGGCTGGCATTCCGGCAGAGCTCGCTCGGTGGTGAGACATCGGTCCACGTGGACGCCGACATCTCCGCCGTCCGAGCATACGAGGCGCTGGCCCGGAGGGGGCGGCTCGCGGAGCTGGGGGTGAGGGCTCAGCGCCGCACCGGAGAGGGAACGGAGTTCGAGCGCGTCCGGGACGCCGTCCCAGACGATCCACCGAGGGCCATCAACTGGAGGGCAACGGCAAGGACTGGCCGGCTGATGGCCGTCGAGCTGATGCCTGAACGGGCTCAACCGGTCGTTGTATGCATCGACCACGGCCGACTCATGGGCGTGGGGGCGGGCGCTCTCACCAAGCTCGACCATGCCATCAACGCGGCTCTTCTGCTCATCCACGTTGTCCTCCGCACCGGTGATCGGGCCGGTCTTCTCGCCTTCTCCGACCATGTCACGGTCGCATTGGCACCGCAGGCGGGACGTGCCCAGAACCGTCGATTCCTGGACGCCGTCCGGCCTCTCCATGCCGGCGAGACAGAGGCTGACTACGACGAGTCGCTCACCTACCTCAGCCGATGGCAGAAGCGTCGCGCCCTGGTCGCCATCTTCACTGATGTCCTCGACCCCGACCAGGGCTCCGCGCTCGTCCGCCAATGCATCCGTCTGCGCCGCCACCATCTGCCACTGGTCATAACGGTGCGGGACCCGGCAATCGACGATGCCGCGGCACGAGCGCCGACGGACCCCACCGCCGTCTACGAACGGGCCGTAGCCTCCGCGCTGCTCACCGACCGGGAGGACACCCTGCACATTCTTCGCCGCAGTGGCGTCGAGACCATCGACGCCGACGCCCGCACGCTCTCACCGCGGATCATCAACCGCTACCTCCAGCTCAAACTGCGGGGCCGCCTGTGAGGGTACGCCGAGCATCGGCCGGGGCTGCACCCGAGGGTGTTGCCTCCATCCCCTCGAGAGCGCCTATCACCTGACGGGTCAGCTGGGTCGGAGTCGAAGCCCCCGAGGTGACCCCCACGCGGTTCATGCCTCGGAACCACTCGGGGTTGAGCTCCGCGGCGTTGTCGACAAGGTAGGCGGGCTTGTTCTTGCGTTCTTCGACCACCTGCACTAGCCGGAGGCTGTTGCTGCTGCGCCGGCTGCCCACAACCACCACGCAATCAACGTCCTCGGCGGCGAGGACGGCAGCCTCCTGACGCTCCTGAGTTGCCCGGCAGATCTCGTTGTGAACCTCGATGTCTGGAAATCGCTCGACGAGGCGGTCGATGATCTCGCGCGTGTCCCACATGCTCAGCGTGGTCTGGCAGGTCACCGCCAGCTTGGTGCCCGGTGGGAAATCCAACTCATCAACGGCGGCCACCGTCTCCACGAGGGTGGTGTCGTCGGGGGCAACACCCAGCACCCCAAGCGGCTCGGGATGGCCTCGCTTGCCGATGTAGATGACGTGGTTGCCCTCGGCGACCAGCTGCCTGACAAGGTTGTGGGTGCGAGTCACGTCGCTGCAGGTGGCATCGACCACCTTGAGGCCGCGATCCTCCGCCGCTTTGACCACCTGCGGTGAGATGCCGTGAGCGGTGAAGATGACCGTGCCGGAATCCACGCGGGCCAGCCCCTCCATCCGGTCGGCGCTGTCGACCAGACCGACGCCGCTCTCCTCCAGCTCTCGGGTGACGTGCTCATTGTGGACGAGGTAGCCGAGCATGGTCACCGGCTCCTCCATGTTCCTCTCGGCTCCGACCCGCTTGGCAATGCGAATGGCTTCGACGACGCCGTGGCAGTAACCGCGCGGGCTGATCCGAACCACGTCCATGGGCATCAGTTTACGGACCCCGCGGCCGCAGGCACGGCCCCTCCATACGGCGTCTGGCCAGGGAACCAGCGGAGCCCGGGAGGGGAGCCCTCCCCATGCGGCGCCTCGACAGGGAACCAGCGGAGCCCGGAGGGGAGGAAATATGATGGGGTTCATATCAGCTATAATGGCCGCAATTCGTAACCTCGGCGGTTCCGAAGGGGGGCCCGCGCATTAAGGGAGAACGCACATGGCACAAGTCGACACCGAGGGCAGGCCGATGGCTCAGACGTTCGAAATCGAGCACGTCCATGCCGACACGGATTTCCGGTTCACTCTCACTGCGGAGAAGGAGGCCAGCGTCGAGTATGGCCGCTTCCGTAAGACTTCCAGGAACGGCGCTCCGGCCACGGGTACGGAGGCGGTCTCGGGTGCCGGTGACCATTACATCGAACTGACCACCGAGGGTGGTCATGTGGAGTTCCAGGTCGACGCCGGCGAGACCAGCATGGTGAATTTCACGACCGACGAGGCGAATCCGACCGCCTACCGCTGGAAGTTCACCGCCAATCCGAACTGGAGCGGCGGGCACATAAATGAGGAGGCCACCGAGGTGGCGAAGATCATCGAGTCGGGTCAGCCGGCCCCCTCTCGGGCCCCGAGGGGTGATATTCCCGAGAAGGCAGAGCCCGCCCTGTCCTCCGAGTTCACGAGGCCCTGGGCACCTGACAAGGAGTCCGAGCCGTACGCGCCACGCAAGGGCAACCAGCCGGTCGAGGACAGCAAGGCGGATGAGGGCAAGGACGCCCCCGTCGCCCACACCGAGTATGACGCCGACAAGCCCGGGGGCGGTGACCCGGCGTAGTCCGATCCTCCTACCATCGCAGGTGGCCGGCCCTGGTGGGTCGGCCACTTGCATATCTCCCTTGTAAAGTGGCTGCCCCGGGTGGGTCGGTCACGTTTCATCCCCTTGTAAGTGGCTCCACCGGGTGGGTCGACCTTCATCCCCTTCTAACTGGCTCCCCGGGTGGGCCGGCCAACTTTCATCTAACCGTCGCAAGTGGCGTGGGCGCGTCCGAGGTGGTCACCAGGGGGGCGCCGGCCCGGGGTCGCCCGAGTCCGCCGGTGGCGGCACCGACATGTGGTGGCCTGATCCGACCAGCCAGGTGTACAGGACCACCCCGG
>JBHELP010000145.1:0-25645 GCA_046263035.1 Candidatus Dormibacteria bacterium
ACCCGGAGGCCAGGCGGCTCGACTGGGCAGGTCTTGTGACTTTTTCCGCGTCGATGTTCCTGCTGGTCTTCGGTCTGGTGCGCGGCAATGTGAATGGCTGGTCAAGCCATACCATCGTGAGTTGCTTCGCGGGTGCGGCCCTGCTGATGCTTTTATTCGTCGCGGCGGAGCTTCGCCAGCAGCGGCCGATGTTCGACTTGTCGCTGTTTCGCAGTCCGCCGTTCCTGGGAGTGTCCCTGGCGACGTTCGCCATGGGCGCCGGCATGTTTGCGCTTTTGCCCTACATCACCTTGTACCTGCAGAACGAGCTGGGCCTGTCGCCACTTCAAGGTGGATTGTGTCTGCTGCCGGCGACCGTGCCGGCCTTCGTGATCCCGCTGATCACCCGCAGGCTGACGGCTCGCATTCCCGGTGGGGTGGTGCTCGGTGTGGGGCTGGTGGTCACCGCGCTGGGAGTCCTCCTGATGCATGGGCTCACCGTCGCCTCGACCTGGGCCGCCCTCGTGGCCGGGGCCGCGGTTGCCGGCATCGGCATAGGCATCGCCAACCCGGCCATGGCCAGGATCGCCCTGGGCGTGGTGCCCCCGCAACGCAGTGGCATGGCATCGGGGATCAGCAACACATTTCGCCTTGGCGGCGTCGCCACCGGAGTGGCCGCTCTCGGCGCAATATTTCAGGACCGTCTGGCCTCCTCTATGGGCAACACTCCGCCGGGTCTTGGTCAGAGAGTGGCCTCGGAGGGACCCAGCGCAGTTGCTCGGGGCGGCGGCCACCTCGTGATGGCGGCCAGACAGGCGTTCGTATCGAGCACCAACGACCTGTTCATTGTCAGCGTGTTCATGGTCATGGCCGGAGCCGTGGCCGCACTGGCGCTGATCGGTAGGCGTGCGATCCGGCCTCAGCCGGTTGCGGCGGCGGCAATCGATTGAGCGGTCGGCGTGCGGTCCGGCCGTAGCCGGTTGCTGTGGTGGAATCGATCGTCCGAAACCCAGCCCGGGCTGCGAGAGCCGTCCGGCTAGCCTCAGAAGGCCTCCCGGGCTGCGGGAGCCGTCCGGCGAGCCTCAGAAGGCTCCGGTACCGTTCGGGGTGCCCAGGCCGGTGGGACCGTCCCAACCGGTGCCGGCCCTGCACAGGCTGGTGCCGCCGCAACTGCCGTTACTGCCCGAGGTGACGTCGTTGAGCGATCCCGCCGGAACCAGGGTCGAGTACGGGGAGCTGGGATAGGTGCTGCCCGTCACGGGGGCGCCGGCCAGCGCATAGACCGAGGCGATGATGGGCGACGCCACACTGGTGCCGCCGAAAACCATCCAGCCAGTCTGGCCCCGATAGCTGTAGCTGTCATACACAGCCACGCCGGTGTTGGGGTCGGCGATGGCGGAGACGTCGGCGACGGCTCGCCTCGCGCAGACGGCTGCCACGCCGGCCGCCTGCCAGGACTGCTGGGGCTCGTAGGCGCTGCAGCCACTGCCGGCGCCACTCCAGGCGGTCTCGCCCCAGCCCCTGGAGCTGCTGTTCCGCGACAGGCTGGTCCCGCCCACCGCCGTCACATTGGGCGAGGTCGCCGGGTACTGCGCGCCGTAGCCATTGTCGCCCGAGCTCACCGTGATGGCCATCCCTGCGTGACTGTAGTAATGGTCGTATGACGTCTCGCCGCTGAACTCGGCGCCACCGTAACTGTTGCTGATGGCTTTGGGGCTGAAGGTGGCGGCCTCATTGACCGCGGCGCCGAGGTTCGAGTACGAGTTGCTGGCGGCCTCCACGAGCAGAATATGGCAGTTGGGACAGATGGCGGACACCATGTCCAGGTCGAGGGAGATCTCCTGCGCCCAGCCGCCGTTCGCCTTCGGGTACCGGGTGCCTCCGCTCTGGTTGATCTTGCGAAAGCAGCCGGTGGCGCTGGTGCAGGACGGCAGGCCGAACTGCGCGCGGTAGACACCAAGGTCGGACTCGGCAGAGGGGTCGTCGTAGGCGTCCACGATGGCCACGGTGGCTCCCTTGCCCAGCGTGGCCGATGCCAGCGCATAGGCCGACTGGAGATCGGCCGGCCCGTACCCCGACGGTGCGCTCGAGGTCGACGGCGAGGTGCTGTCACGTAGCTCGGCGTGGCACCGGGCATTGCCCACCTGAGCCGTCGGGCAGACCGCGTGGTAGTTGGGCCCCAACGGGGCGGCGCCACCCTGCACGGGGAGCAATGCGCCACCCAGCGCCAGCGCGAACACGGTGGCTGCAACGGGCCACAGCCGGCTTAAGCGGATCATTTGGGCTCCTCAGGGCGCGCGTGCAACCCGGTCACGATTTCGAATGCAGGCAATGTACATCCTGCTTCCCTGAACGCCTGTAACGGGGCGGCAACGTCACTGTCGCCGTGACGGCGTGGCACTGCACCCGGTCACCCCATGGGCGGGATCCGTCCCGCAGCGCCTCGCCGAGAAGCAGGTTCTCCATCTGCGCCGGCATCACGACGGGCATACGCCGCCCACGCGCGGCCGGTCAGCCGGGCGCCGCGGTGGGGACGGGTCCCCGGACGTCGAGGATGCCGCGGATGCGATTCACGTAGTCCTCCATGAGCTCATGACCTCGGACCCCGTCCTCGACGCTGACGGCGATGTGAACCGACGGCAGATCGGGATCGGGACGGACCAGGACGAATCCGCCATCGACATGCACCTTGATTCCGTCGACGAGGTCAAGCGGGAGATCGCGATGCTGCTCGACCAGGATACGCATGATCCGCCCCTTCATCTCCCAGGGGCAGGCCTCCTCGACGCTCAGCTGGGCTGAGTCGGGGATGCGGGCTCGGGCATGACTGAGCAGCTCCCCGGAGAGGGCGCGACGCTCGAGGATCCGGGCGAGTGTGTACATGGCGTCGAAGGCGCAATGGCGGTCCGGCCAGATGAAGCCGCCCTCGAGGTCGGCGGCCAGGGAGACGCCGGGCTGCGCCGACGCTCGAAGCACCGAGGCGGGATCACACTTGGTCGAGCCAAGTGTCGACCCCTGGGCCTCGGCCAGAGCGGTCATCCAATAGGGGGCGGTGGCGGGAGCGACCACCACACCCGGGTGGTCCGGCAGCCACCAGTCCGTCAGCACGCCGAAGGCCTCGTGCGGCGCCAGGACGGTTCCCTCGTCGTCGATGAGCGTGATCCGCTCGCCGGTGGGGTTGAGGCGGCAGCCGACGTCGGCGCGGACCGTGTGGGCGATGAGGGCGGTCTCCCCGGGGGCGGTGCGGTGGGCTGGGCCGCCGCTCGTGCCCGCGTTGAGGGGGACGACGACCACACCCAGTTCGTTGAGGATGTCGGGGAGCACGAGCGAGGCGGTGCTGTACGCGTAATCGATGAGAACCCGCAGCTCGGCGGCTCGTATGGCGTCGACATCCACGCCTCCGAGGACGAGCTCGCGGTACCCCTCAATGGGACTGCCGTACTCGATGTTGCCCATCTCATGCACGGCCGAGCGCCGGAAGTCCTCCCGGAAGAAGAGGTTTTCGAACCTCCGCTCCCCGCGCTTGTCGATCTGCAGCCCATAACCGTCGAAGAACCTGATGTCGGCGCTGCGCTGGTCCCGAGGGGAGATGTGGACATGCACGCCGGCGTCGCACCCCTCGGTCCGGGTCGTGTACTGAGTGAGCGGCACGGGCAGGCCGCTGAGATCGTAGACCCCGGCACCGGCGCTGACGATGCCGCTGACCATGGCCCGCTTGATCATCCTCGAGGCCCGGGAATGGTCGCGGCCCACGGCGATGCGCGACCCCTTGGGCAGGGTGGCGGCGAACGCGGCGCCGACCCGGGCCGAGAACTCGGGCGTGAGCTCCACGTTGACCAGCCCGTCCATGCCGTGCGAGGAGAAGAGGGCATGGCGCCATTCCCCTGTCCAGACCACGGACTCGTTGACCGTCGAGCCCGGCTCGATGTCCTTGTGAGGCCAGATCTTGACCCCCGCCCGGATGCGCGAGCCACGGCCGATGACGCAATCGTCGCCGACGACGACGTCATCCTCGAGGAAGGAGCGGTCCTTGATGGTGACCCTGCCGCAGATGACGCTCTGGCGCAGCCGGCACCCCTCGCCGACGTAGGAATGGGGCCAGAGGATGGCGTTGCTCACCTTGGAGTTCTCATCGATGGTGGTGTGCCGATCGATGACCGCGTAATCGTTGATGTGGGCGCCCTTCTTCAGCCTGACCTCGTCACCGATGAAGGCGGGACCGTCGATGCGCACGCCGGGACCGACCTTGACGCCCTCACCCATCCACACGTTGCCCTGACGGCTGCCGGGGATGTGGCAGCGGACCCGACCGTCGAGGGCATCCCAGTTGGCCTGCCGGTACGACTGGGTGTTGCCGACATCGCACCAATACGCATCCCGAGCCACGATGCCGTGCAATGGAGCCGATTTCCGCAGCATCTGGGGGAAGACGTCCTGGGACCAGTCGGTGGGCGTGTCCGGCCTCATGTAGTCGAGCACCCGGCGCTCTAGGACGTAGATGCCCGTGTTGGCCTGGTCGCTGAAGACCTCCCCCCACGACGGTTTCTCCAGAAAGCGCTGCACCTGGCCGTCCGGCTCGGTGACGACCACGCCGTACTCGAGCGGATTGGGGACGCTGTAGAGGACGATGGTGGCATCAACTCCACGGTTGCGATGCTCGGCGATGGCCCACGTGAGGTCGATGTCGGTGAGGGCGTCACCACTGATCACCAGGAAGGTGTCGTCGATCAGATCCTCGGCGTTCTTGACGCTGCCCGCCGTGCCCAGCGGGCTCTCCTCGGAGACGTACTCGATGTGCATGCCCAGATCGCTGCCATCTCCGAGCCGGTTGCGGATGTCCACGCCCAGATAGGCGACCGTGAGGATGACCTCGGTGATGCTGTGAACGCGCAGCAGGCGCAGGATGTGCTCGACGATCGGGGTGCCGGCGACGGGCACCAGGGGCTTGGGGGTCTGGCTGGTGAGCGGCCGCAGCCGTGATCCCTCCCCCCCTGCCATGACCACGGCCTTCACCCTGTCCGGCCTCGACCGCCCGTTGCCTCCGAGATCATGACTGGCACCATACGACACGGCTCGATGCCCGCACACCAAGAATGAATCGCCCGCCGAGGGAACCCGCCGCGGCACCACAATCGGGCCAATGTCCGCTGGATGAACCCGCCGCGGCACCACAATGGGGCCGATGAGCAGAGCGACGCAGGCAACACCGCAGGCCGGTCCGGCCTCGATGACTATCTTTCGACGGCGAAACCTGACGGGCCCGGCGCTGGCGGCCCTCATCGTCATCGCCGCGGCGGCCCGCGTGCCGCTCCTGGCGGGCGGTCAGCTGGACTACGACGAGGGGGTGTACTGGGCCTCGCTGCGGTCGCTGTCCGAAGGGCACCCACTGTTCTCGGCGGTCTACAGCTCGCAGCCTCCGGCCTTCCTGCCCTCCCTCCTCCCCTTCTATGAGCTTCTCGGTCACTCGCTGCTCGCCGCCCGCCTGGGGATTCTCCTCTTCTGGATGGTCACCCTCATCGCCACCCACGAGACCGGCCGTGCCCTGACAGGGCGCACCGGAGCGCTGGTGGCGACGGCCCTGGTGGCCCTGGACCCTCTGATGCTGCGGCAGTCGGTGGCCCTGATGGCCGACGGTCCGGCGATGGCCTGGGGCATGGTGGCCGTCGCCCTGGCGGCCCACCACTATGCCGGCGGCGATCGCGGCCGGTGCGCCCGCCCGACGCTGGCCGGCGCGGCCCTTGCAGTGGGCATGGGAACAAAGCTCTTCGACGCCGCCTTTCTGGCGCCTGTCGTCCTCCTTCTGGTCCTTCCCCCGCGGAGGGGCCCGGAGGCCGCCAGCCGTGGCGGGCGCCACCGCGCCGCGGCCACCTGCGCCTGGCTCGCCGCCGGGTTCATGGCGGCCGCCTTGGTCATGGTGCTTCCCCTTGGGGACCGCCTCCCGGACGTGTGGTCGCAGAGCATCACCGGACACGTGTCGGCGCGAGGGCTGCCCCTGGGCGGATTCACCGCCGACATGGCCGCGGCCATGGTGAGGGAGCTCCCCCTGGCCCTGCTCGGTGGCACGGCGCTGCTTCTCCTCCACCGCCGGCGCAGTGTGGAGGCAGCACTGCTGGCGGTATGGATCGCCGGCGCCGCCGCGCTGCTCATCGTGCAGCGGCCGCTGTGGCCACACCATCTCATCATCGGCGTGCCCCCGCTGGCGCTCGCCGCCGCCGGCCTGACCGGGTTGGCCTCGGCTCCGCGAGGCCGGGAGCGGCCTGCCGGCCGTCATCGCGGGATGGTCGCGCTGCTCGTGACCGGAGTGGCCGCGCTCACGACCACGACCGGCGCCCTGGCCCTCTGGGGCGCCGCGGCGCGGAGCGCCGCCGTCACGGCCGCCCCCATGCTGTCAGCGGGCGTCCCGGCTTCCGATGCAATCGTCAGCGACGACCCCTTCGCCGTGGTGGCCGCGTCGCGCGACACACCCCCCGAGCTCGTCGACACGTCCGACGTCCGTCTCCCCTCGCAGCCGCTCACCGTGCGAGACATTGAATCGCTCATAGACCGGAGGCATGTCCGGGCGGTGTTCTTCGGGAGCGGGCGTTTCGCGACGATGCCCGGTCTGCGGCGCTGGGTCGTGGCCCGCTTCCCACACACCCGCACCCTTCCGGGAGGCCGGATCCTCTATCGCCGCTGAGTTCACGCGAGGGTGACCATTGCTGCCGCGCCGCCCGTCTCCGCGGTCGCCGTCACCAGGACCTGAGCGCGGCGGTGCGTCCGGCGTTAGGGGGCGGCAGCGGGTGCGGTCACCCCCTGCTGGGTGCAGACGTACCGGAGTCGCTCCATCAGTCCCTCGATCACCTGCGACCAGACGAAGTCTGAGGCATCACGGCGGGCCGCCTCGCGCAGTCGCCGGGAGAGCTCGGGGCGCTCGACGAGGCCGAGCAGTGCGCTGGCCAGCTCCGCGGCATCGTCGGTCTCGATCACCACGGCATTGCCGTAGGGGCGGGCGTATTCCTCACCGGTCGACCCCACCACCGCCACGCCGCCGGCCGCCATGGTCTCCAGACCGACCAGGCCGAAGGGCTCGTGACCGGAGTTGGCCAGCACCGCCGTGGCGGCCGCAGCGATCTCGGGAATCACCGGTGCGGGCAGAAAAATACGCAGGTTCACAACCGGCGCCGTCCCGGAATCCCTGAGAGCCTGGGCAATGCCATGGCAGTCGGCGATGGGCCGTTCCCACTCGGCCACCTCGAGCCCCAGCGTGGTGGCGTGGCGGACCACCTCGGCGCCGAAGGGCCCGCGGTCCCCGCGCATCAGCAACCTCGCCGGGACGCCATCCGCCCGCAACCGCGCGATCGCGGACACGGCCTGGTGCCAGCATTTGTCCCGGCTGAAGCGTCCAATCTTGAACGCCAGGCACGGGGTGCCCGACGCCTGGCGAATCTCTTCGACGGCGCCCCCGTCCACGGGTTGCAACGCCGAGACGGCTATGCCGTTGGGTATCACGATCGGGTTCACTCCGTGGGCACGCATGAGCTGCTTCATGTAGCGACTCACCGTCGTGATGGCGGCGGCACGGCCGAGG
This sequence comes from Candidatus Dormibacteria bacterium, assembly GCA_046263035.1. Taxonomy (GTDB): domain Bacteria; phylum Chloroflexota; class Dormibacteria; order Aeolococcales; family Aeolococcaceae; genus JBHELP01. The sequence goes on from JBHELP010000145.1 coordinate 7,547, forward strand.
GCCGCCCAGTCGATCTCACCAAAGCCGAAGAAGTTGTTCGCGTTCCAGAGCAGCATGCAGCTCTGGCGGAGCCGCGCCTGAGTCAGCCTGGCGGTCATCAGGTGACAGACGTCGGCCAGCTGCCACTCCTCGAAGAGGATTGCCACCACGCGGCCGGCGCCTACCGCCGGGCGAACCACCCGGTCGATGAGATGGTCGGGCAGGCTGACGCAGAGCTCGCGGATCTTCGCCTCCTGGCCGTCGTAGACACCGCCCGGTGAGCGGCGGCTCAACTCCTGACACCAGCGGATGAGCCGGACCCCGTCACGTTCCTCGTCGGCGGGTTCGCCGGGTGATCCCACAAAGGCCAGCGTGGTGCGAAAGCCCAGAGCGGCCAGAGCCCGGGACATGTCCGTCATGCGCACTCCCAGGCCCCCTGCCTGGCTGTACTCGTCGGGGCCCTCGAAGGACACCAGCAGGACCTCGAGGTTCTCCGGCGTGAACACGAGCCGAGTGTACGGGGACCACCGCCGTGGTCGGCCGGTCAGAGCAGGAGGGCAGCGGCCGCATCACCCATCACCAGCCGCGTCTCCGCCACTGTCAGCCCGGCGCCGGCAAACTCCTGCGCATATCGGGGAACGTCGAGCAGCGGGTGATCGCTTCCCAGGAGGAGGCGCTCGGCACCGCAGAGATCGACGACGCTGCGATACACGCCGGGGGCATGGAGGAAGGGCGCGGCCGCCGTGTCGAACCACAGCCGCCGGCAGATGTCTTGCACCTGGGGCGTATGGGCTTGCAGGGGAAGGCCACCACCGAGATGAGCGCAGATCAGCCGAAGATCCTCATGGCGTTGGGCGAAGGTGACGATGCGATCGGGGGTGGCCGTGCCCCTGCCCGGGTGGGGGCGCCCGACAGCCTCGCTGCAGTGCAGCGTCCACGGCAGCTCACACTCGAGGCTCGCGGCGACGACCGGCTCCACCGCCCCGCCCTCCAGCTCCCAACCCTGGGCGTCGGCGTTGAGCTCGCCAATGCCGCGAAGGCCGAGGCGGGCGCAGCGCCGCACCTCCGCCGCCGCGTCGGCGAACGCCGGCTGCACGGTGCCGAAGCCGATGACGCGATCCGGGAAACGGCGCTGTGCCGCGGCGATGTAGTCGTTACCCTCGCGACACAGCTGCGGATCGGCGAAGGGCCAGGTGAAGATCACTGCACGGTCGACCCGGGCCATGTCCATGGCCGCCACCGCGGACTCGACCGAGGCCACCCGGCGGCCGCCGGCATGGCAGGCGGCAAACCAGGGCTCACCCGCCGTGATCCGGGGGAGGTCCGCACGTACCCTGTCCGGCAGCACGTGGACGTGGGCGTCGACGATCACCCCAGCCAGTGGCCCCGGGCGAACGTCCAGCTGCCCCATGCCATGATCGTCGCGGCGGCTCCGAGGAGCGCGGGCCTGAGCCGCGGGCTGGCGCGGGTGGCATCGGCGAGCACCAGGACGATGGGGAACAGCGCGAGGTCGTAGCGGGGAACCGATCGCCAGAAGGACAGCGAGGTGGCCATCAGCCAGATCAGCGTGCAGTACAGGGCCAGCATCCGCGGGAAGCGGGGCCACCACCAGGCCACGCCACAGGCGGCCAGGCCGAGGAAGGCGAAACCCACCTCCCGGAGGAACACCGACTGGACCTCCCCATCCGCTGCGACCAGCGTGTCCCACGTCACCATGAAACCGTTCCACGGCCAGCTCAGATGGTGGTTGAACTCGGGCAGGGACTGGGCGTGGAGGAAGGCCAGCCAGTCGCCGGCATGGACCTGGAGGTAGGCGGCATAGAGAATGAGAGGAAGGGGAGCGGCGAGGATGGCGATCACATCGGGCTTCAATCTGCCTCTCCGCTGCCGCAGGTACTCAAAGAGCAATGCGGGGACGAGGGCGAGCCCCGTCAGCCGTATGGAGCAGGCAAGGGCTGCCGCCAGCGCCGCCGCCAGGTGGTTGCCGCGGCGGGAGTGATACAGGGCTGCCGCGGCGGCGGCGATGAGCAGGCTCTCCGGATAGACGGCGCTGAGGAAGAAGGCGATCGGGCCCAGAGCGACACACCAGACGGCGAAGCGGGCGGCGGCGGCGTCCCGCTCGGCCATGACCAGGCGCGCGATGTAGTACAGGGCTACCGACTCCGCGGCCAGGTTGAGGAGAAGGGCGGCCACGACGTCGTCCCGGGTGAGCACGGTGACCGCCGCGGTCAGGGCCGGGAAGCCGGGCAGGAAGGCCTGGTGAAAGTCCAGGCTGCCGGCGTATCCGCGGCGAGCGATGTCCAGGTAGTGAATGGCGTCCCAGTGGACGAAGGCCGTGCGGGCGGCGCTCCAGAATGGGACCGAGTCGGCGCGGACGAACGATGCGGTGACGAGTGCAACCGCCAGGCTCAGAACCTTCGACGCGAGCAGGGGCAGACCGACCATGCGCCACGCCGTCCTGCGGTCGATCCCCTCGTTCCCCGTGTCCTCCACCGCCATCGCCGGCCGCATGGTGGCCGGCGCCGGTTCAGCCATCGGCGGGGGGCCCGGGTGTGGCCAGGGGAGCCAGGGCCAGCGGGTCGCGTCGCAGTCGCCACAGCTCCGCAAAGGCGCGCCCGACGACCCTGGGATCGGCGCCGGTCGCGCGCCCGGCTCGCCTGGGGTAATGGGGGACCGCCACCTGGACGCTTCGATAGCCGGAGCGCCGGGCGCGCAGGACCAGCTCTGTGGAGATGACCGCACCCTCGCAGCGCAGCTCGAGCCCGACCGGCCGCGGGAACAGCTTGAAGGCGCAGTTCACATCACGGACGGTGGGACCGAAGAGCAGGCGCACCAGCCAGAAAAAGGCAGCGTGGTTGGCGCGCCGCAGCCAGGGATCCTGACGGCGCTCGCGGTAGCCGAGCACGGCCACGTCGGGGGCGTAGTGGGGAAGCAGCCGGGCGAGGTCTGCGGGGTCGAACTGGCCGTCGCCGTCCATGAGCCAGACGGGCTCGTGGCGCGCCGCGGTGAACCCGGTCCGCAGGGCTGCACCGTAGCCCCGGTTCCGGTCATGGCTGATAACGCGCACCCTGACCTCCGCCGGAGCGCCTCGGCGCACCTCCTCCGCGGTGCCATCACCGCTACCGTCGTCGACCACGATGATCTCGCAGCTCGGCACACGGGAGCGGGCCAGGGCCTCGGCGGCGCCGCGGACTACCGCCGCGATGACGGCAGCCTCGTTGAAGGCGGGCAGCACCGCGCTGATCGAGGGCGGTGCTGTCATCGCTGGCGGACATCGTAGATGACGATGTGATCATCCCTGGCCACGACCGGGAAGCGCTGTGAGCGCCACCAGTCGAGGTCGGTTTTCGCCTCCAGCACACCGGCATCGTCAAGGCGGTCGTCGACCTCGACGTAGCTGATGTCGTAGCGGCGGAGCAGCTCGGATACGCGGCACGCCTCCGCCGGTTCCGCCGCGCAGCCCAAATACATGGTGCGCACATCCTCGGGCCGGTTTCCAAAGTCGGTCCCGTAGGACCACAGCCATCCGTAATAGGCCATCACCGAGGTGCGGCCGGCCAGCGTGAGAACCGGGTCGTGCGGCCGTCCCGGGGTCAGGAAGACGGCCCGGCGCGGCGTTATCCTGGCCACCTCGGCGGCCAGCCGTCGCTCGCCAGTAGTGGAGGCGACGTACGGCCCGGAGGCATAGGCGGCCGGCGTCCACGGCAGCAGGCGCAGAACGGAGAGTATTCCGGTGAGCAGCATGCTCATCGCCAGGCCCACGGCCGCCACCGGCCGCCACCGGGGGCGGAGGTTCAGCCTGCGCGCAGGCCGGTCCACGGCGTCCCGGTGGCCGGCGCCGGCAACGGGATGGCGCCACCAGCGGGCGATGAGGTGGCCGGCGAGGAGCGCCACAGCGAGATACCAGTAGGCGAACAGCTTGGTGTTGTCCCAGTCCCACGACTGGAAGATGACCATGTTGGCGACGGTGAAGATCAGCATGAACGGCAGGCAGAAGCGGAGCATGTCAGGGGGAAACGGTCGGAGGATGTGGGCCGACACCGCTCTCAGCCGCGACGGCGCTCTGCGGAATGCGGAGGCCGTCACCAATACGACACAGAGCGGCAGCGCCACGCCCAGGTTGACGATCCAGAAGGCCCAGTAGCCCGGCGTGAAGGGAAGGCTCAGGACCTGTCGGATGGCGCCTCCGGCCCCGAAGAGGCCGGCGTCGATCCTCGGGGAACCACTTCCCGCCTCCCACATCCACCCCGGCTCCAACCAGGGAAACTGGTTGCCGGCGGCGGCCGTTCCATGCGGACCAAGGGCCACCTGTACCAGGCGTGGGAGTGCCACCGCGGCACACACCGCGCCAAGCACGATCCATTCCCGGCGGCGGTTGCCCAGGGCAACCACGGGCAGGACGATGACCAGGGCAATGAGACTGTGGACATGGATGAGCGGGAGCAGCCCCGCCAGCAGGCCGCAGAGGGCGAACGTCGCCGTCTGCCGGCGGGCGGAGCGCAGAGCCGTGACCACCAACAGGAGCACGGTGAGCGCCGTCGCGAAGCCGTAGGCGAAGGCGCTCTGTGGCAGCCACCACGCCGTCAGCGGCGTGTACCACTGCATGTTGGCCAGGGGCTGGTTCTCGTGGCCGAGGCCATCGTAGGCCCGCGGCTGTGCCGCCACAAGGCCGGGAAGGTCGTGGAGGGTTCCTGCGATCACACCGAGCCCCTGTAGCGGCGCCCTTGCCACATGGGAGACCGTGCACTGCTCGGCGCTGAACCCATGGTGCGCACAGGCGTCGCCAATGATTCCGACAAATCCCAGGCTGCCGCCCAGGAAGCAGAGAACGACGGCGATCACCCCGGCCCCGGTGGTGGAACCGAGGCGCCGGGCCAGGCTGATGACCAGCAGGGTGATGCATACGGTGAGCACGATCCCGGGCAGGGCATAGGCTGGTCCCGGCCCCAGGCCGAGTAGCTCCAGAACGGCACCGTGGAAGTCGGGAAGGAACGGGTAGCGAAGTGGCGTGCCGCTGAAGAGCGGGTCCATGGTGGGCGGGTTGCCGGCAACGGCAAAGCTTGCAGCCCTGCTGTGGTGATTGGCCCAGTCCGCCCAGACGGCGCTGTATCCCGCCGAGATGCCGCCGTCGCGCTCGAAGATGCCGTGTCCGTAGAGGGCGACGCCCGCCGTCAGCGAGACGATCGCGGCCAGGATGAGGGACCATCTCCCGCCGGCGGAAGAGAGCTGCCACGACTCCCTCCAGGGCCCTCGCGGGTCGCCCACCAGGCGGCCGGCCGCAGCCGCCAGCATGGCGAGAAGCAGGGGCCCGGCGAGCGCGGTGGCCACCGTGAGGCCGAATGGCAATGAGAGCCCGATGGTCAGCGCCGTTCCGCCGACGATGCCGATCACGGGGGTGATGGCGAGCCGCTCCTCAGCTCGCAGGTCGAGTCTGATCAGCCCGGCGACCGCAGCTCCCGCGCCCAGGGTGAGCAGGGAGTAGAGGCCCACCCAGACCGCCGTCACCAGGTGTCGACCCAGGTCCGCATGGCGTGGTCGACGGAATCGAGGGGTACCGCCGTCCACACCGGGTAGAAGAAGACGAAGGCGGCCACAACGGCGCCCAGCGCGCCGTGGACGGCCGGGGCCATCGATATGTCCCTCCCCGCCATGCGGACCGAGACCCGGCGCAGCAGGGTGAGCACGTAGGCCAGGGCCAGGGCGAGGAAGATCAACATGCCCATGGCGTGATAGAAGAAGAGGATACGGCTGCCGTTGCCGGGAACCCACATCATCCAGGCCGTGACATAGCCGAGGACGATGAACCCGGGTACAAAGCGCCGGGACACCACCGCCGACACGGCGATCAGCCCGGCGAAGATCACCATTCCGGCGAATGCCAGCACGAAGAGGGGACCGGGCGCCACCCGGACCGTCTCCGACTCCGGCCTCTCTGCGGCATGGAAAAGGAGGATCATGGCCGCCAGCGAGCTCAAGCCGAGAAGTGCCACGAACAGGCGCCACGGTGCCGGTCCCCGGGTCGCCCGCCACAGGCAGAGGAGCAACGCCGGGATCCCCAGCCACCACAGCGCCGGATTGCCCATGTCGGTTATGGACTCGACGACGGGCCCCGCGGGGGGGGTGGCAACCTTGTCGTTGTAATAGAAGAGGACGGGGTGATACATGACCGGCCACGAGTACCAGCGGGACGAGTAGGGGTGTGAGTGGCACTCCGTCTGGTGGTACTGGAGGTCCGCCGCGGTCTTCTCGAGGATGTTGCGCACCCCCTGAACCGGGTTGAGCACCGTCACCCTGGGCACCGCTCCCACTACGGGTAACCTGGCCCCGCCAACCTGCGCCGTGGCAGCAGGCATGACCGCCGGTGTTGGTGCGGTGAGCCCCCCGGAGATGGAGCAGTTGGTGAACCGGTAGACGTCGGCATGCTCGATGGTCAGATAGCGCGAGAAGCACGCGGCGAAGACGAGGGCGACAACGGCGAGGGCGGCGGCGTGGTGCAGCCATGGCACGCGACCCCCGGCGCTCCGCCACAGCTCCGTCTCGACAGCTCCGGTCGGGCTGAGAAGTCGCCCGGCTCCGCGAACCCGCAGGAGCAGCGGATGCAGCCACCGCACCGTGATCAGGGTTGCCGCCACCGCGATCGGCGCCAGGGCGGTGAGCTTGGCGCCGAGGGCGAGGCCGGCAACGGCGGCGAGCACGTAGAGCGTCGTCCGCCATTGCGTGCGGGTGCGCGCCTGCCAATGCAGTAGGAAGGCATAGTAGGTCGCGGCCACCAGGCAGATGGCGATCATGTCGATGACGCCGATGCGTGCCTCGACGAGGGCGAGCCCGTCGAGTGCGACCAGGCCCGCCGCCACGATGGCGAAGAATCGATCGCGCCGGAGCCGTCTGGCGATGAGATAGATGAGCCCGACAAAGAGGCTGCCGGCGACCGTGGTGCTGAACCGCCACGACCACGTGTTGAAGCCGAGGATTGCGATGGGGGGCACCATGAGGGCCTTGGCCAGCGGCGGCTCGGGGTCGAAGTAGGAGACCGGCGGCTGATGGAGGTCCTTGGCGGCGTCGACTGGGAAGTAGACCTCGTCGAACACAAAGCCGCAGCGGTTCACGGTCGGGCCGCTGATGCCGTCGGGCACATCCGCGCACGCCTTGGGATCGGCGTTGTAGGGGTGGCCGACACCCGACATGCGCACCGGTGCACCGCCCAGAGGATGACTGAGGAAGTCCGGGTAGATGGGACTGGCAAACCGGATGACGAAAGCTCCCAGCGTCAGCAGGATCACGCAGAGGATGTCGAGGCGATCAAGGTCGAGAAAGGACCGGAGTCCAGCTCGAACCAGGGGAGCCGCGTCGCCGGCCGGCGCCTCTAGCTCAACCATGGTCTGCGTCACGCAGGATAGCTGCGGACCCGCCCCAGGGCGTCCCTCCATCCGGCGTAGGGCTGCTCCGGCCTGGTCCCCGGCCGCGCCGGCATGAATCGGCGGCCCGGCCGCCACGAGGCGGCGACCACCCCCGGTCCGTCGATGAGCCCCTCGCCCACCGAGGCCAGCAGGGCGGCGCCCACTCCCGTGGTCTCGGCGCTGGCGGCCCGGGCCACCGGGATGCCCAGCTGGTCGCTCTGAAACTGACACAGCCCGTCGATCACGCTGGCGCCCCCGTCCACCCGCAGCTCCGGGAACTCCAGACCGGCAGAGCTCTCCATGGCCTCGATCACCTCTCGCGTCCGATAGGCCATGGCCTCCACCACAGCACGCACCACGTGCGCCCGGCCCACTCCGCCGGTGAGACCCAGCAACCCTCCCCGGGCCCCAGGATCCCAATGGGGCGAACCCAGACCCTGGAAGGCGGGAACGAAATAGCATCCATTGCTACCCGCCACGGAGTCGAAGAGGGGGCCGACCTCATCGAGGTCGGTGAGGAGGCGGAGGCCGTCACGAAGCCAGGTGAGGGCGGCCCCGGTGACGAAGATGCTGCCCTCCAGAGCAAAGGTGTCCTGGTCGCCGATACGCCAGGCGACGGTGCTCAGCAGACCTCGACCGGGGTCCGGCGGGGTGGTCCCCGCATTGGCGAGGACGAAGGATCCGGTGCCATAGGTGTTCTTGCTCATTCCCGGACTGAGGCAGGCCTGACCGAAAAGGGCGGCCTGCTGGTCACCGGCGATGCCGCTGATGGGGATTTCCCGGTCGGCGAAGACGCCCGGTTCGGTCATGCCCGCACGTCCGGCGCTGGGCCTCACCTCGGCGAGCAGTGGGGCGGGCACCCCGAAGAGGGCGGCGAGGTCGGCGTCGAAGCCGTCCCCGCCCAGGCGATGAAGCAGGGTGCGGCTGGCGTTGCCGGCGTCCGTGACCACAGCCCGGCCGCCGGTGAGCCGGGCCACCAGCCAGGTGTCCACGGTGCCTGCGCAGAGCTCCCCCCGTTCGGCGCGCGGGCGAAGCTCCGGCTGCGAGCGCAGCAGCCATTCAATCTTTGTCGCGGTGAAGTAGGGGTCGAGCAACAGGCCGGTGCGCCGCCGGACCTCCGCCTCCTCTCCGGATTCGCGACGAGCGGAGCAGAGATCCTGGCTGCGCCGGCACTGCCACACGATCGCCGGAGCCACCGGCTCGAGCGTCCGGCGATCGAAGACCACCAGGGTCTCGCGCTGATTGGCAACACCGATGGCGGCGGGGACAATCCCCATCGCCTTCACCACCTCACGACCAGCAGCGAGAACGGACTCGTGGAGATGGGAGGCGTCCTGCTCAACCCAGCCGGGACGGGGATGGCGGACGGGGACATCGCGGTGGGCTCGCGCGCGGACCACGCCGTCGAGGCCGACCATCAGGCCGGTGGTTCTTGAGGTGCCCTGATCGATGGCGAGGATGAGCGGCTCGGTCACGCGCTCCGCACTCCGAGGTCAGGCGGCGACGGCGAGCATCCGGTCGATGGCCGCCCGCGCCCGATCGGCAATTTTGGGTGCCACGGTGACCCGCGGAGCCATGGCCTCCAGAGATGTGGCCACCTTCTGCAGGGTGATCTTCTTCATGAACGGGCAGACGGCCTCAGGGGAGGCGGCCAGGAACCGCTTGCCGGGAGCAAGAGTCTCCATGCGGTGGAGGATGCCCGTCTCGGTGGCAATCACGAAGGTGGACGCCGGTGATTCGGTCGCCCGCCGCACCATCCCCTCGGTGGAGGTGACCACGGTGGTGGTTCCACCGAGGTCTCCGGAGGACATTCGATACAGGGTGGACGACGTGCAGCCGCACTCGGGATGGATGAGCAACTCTGCACCCGGATGCTGGGCGCGCATGCTGTCCAGGTGGGCGGGATCGATGCCGGCATGGACGTGGCATTCCCCCATCCAGATGCGCATCCTCCTGCCCGTGACCCGCTCCAGGTGGGCGCCGAGGAACATGTCCGGGCAGAAGAGGATCTCTCGCTCGGCGGGGATGCTGCGGATGATCGCTTCGGCGTTCGACGACGTGCAGCAGAAGTCGGACTCGGCCTTGACCTCCGCGGTGGTGTTGACATACGACACGACCACGGCGCCGGGATGCTCCGCCTTCCAGGCGCGGAGCTGATCGCCGGTGATGGTCCCCGCCAGCGAGCATCCCGCCTCCAGGTCGGGCAGGAGCACAACGCGCTCGGGGCAGAGTATGGCCGCCGTCTCCGCCATGAAATGAACGCCGCAGAAGACGATCACCTCAGCCTCGGTCGCGGCAGCCTGGCGGCAGAGCCCCAGGGAGTCGCCGACGAAGTCGGCGATGTCCTGGACTTCCGGCACCTGATAGTTGTGGGCGAGGATGACCGCGTTGCGCCGGCGGCGAAGAAGCTGGATCCGCTGGAGCAACTCCTCCTCCCCCGGCCGGCACTCCGTCCCGGCCGGAGCCGGCTGCACTGCAACCACGCGACGTCTCCCTGAGGGCCAGTTTAGGTCAGATTGACCTTAGCTCTCGGAGTATATCTCAGGCCGTCTGCGGTGGGCGGGTGGGCGCCGGTGCCTCCAGATCCTGGAGGTCGCTGAGCTTCCAACCCGGACCAGATCGCACGAAGGTCTTGCGCAGGTGGCTCTGGCGGCCCACCAGCGGATCCGCATGGTCGACGCCTCCATCCGGCTTGAGATAGTCATCGCGCACCAGCGTCTCGCGAACGTCGACAACCAGGGGACCACCGTTGCAACCGCCGCGTACGACGTTCAAGCTGTCGAGGCGATCCTGCTCGCGCTCGCGCAGATTCTTGGCCACCAGCTCGGTATCGATGTAGCGGCGGAGGATGGAAACCGCGGGCCCCGTGACAGCCTCCTCGAGCCCGGGGTGCCCGGTGATCATGACCACCCGGTTGAGACGCTCGTTGACGTCCTGCCAGACGGCGCGGGCGCCACCGGTGTCGACACAACCAGATCGCGCCGGCGCCGCCGGTGGAGGCTGCGCGGGGTCCGAGCACGAGCTCAGGATCAGCAACAGAGGAATGACCACACCCAGCGGCGCGGGTAGCCCTCCACACCTCATCCCGAGCGAGCTCTCTCGAGCTCTCTAGGGATGACCGGTCGCGGCGACCGGTCCCCCGACGAAGGCCTCGTAATCGATGAGCTCGCGAACGGTGGGCACGTCCCCGCAGAGGACGCAGGCAGGATTCCGCCGCACCCGGACCTCGCGAAAGCTCATCGCCAGGGCATCGTGGAGGAGCAACCGCCCCTTGAGCGGCCTGCCGGCGCCGGTGAGGAGCTTGATGACCTCGACCGCCTGGATGGCCCCGATCACCCCGGGCAGAGCGCCCAGAACGCCGGCCACACGGCAGGAAGGCACCATGCCGGGCGGGGGCGGCTCCGGGTACAGGCAGCGGTAGCATCCCTCTCCGGGAGCGAAGACGCTGACCTGTCCCTCGAACCGGAATATCGATCCGTGCACCAGCGTCTTGCCGAGCAGATAGGCGGCGTCGTTGGCCAGGTACCTCGTCTGGAAGTTGTCCGTGCCATCGACGATCACGTCGTAGTCACGCAGGAGATCGAGCGCGTTGTCCCGTGTGACCATCACATCGTGAGCGACGATCTCGTTGTTGGGGTTGAGCTCCTCCAGCCCCTCCTTGGCAACGTCAACCTTGGCCCTGCCCTGCCCGGCGTCGCGATGCACCACCTGGCGCAGGAGGTTGCTCCGGTCAACCCGGTCGTAGTCGAAGAGCCCCAGCCTACCGACACCGGATCCGGCCAGGTACATCGCCACGGGGGAGCCGAGACCGCCGAGGCCCAGAACCGCAACGCTGGCCTCGGTGAGTCGGCGTTGCCCTCGGGGACCGATCTCTCCGAGCACGAGGTGCCTGCTGTAGCGCTCGTCGCGCTCTTCGGACAGTTCGCCGCGACCCCCCGGGTGGGCGTCGGAGGTCATGCCGAGACGGTGTCCAGCGGCTTGAAGATGCCGTGAAAGACGCGCTCGTGGTGCTGCGCGTGAACCAGGTCGGCCAGTGTGGTGGCCTCGAGCACGGCACGGGCGGCCCCCTCGGAGCGCCTGAGGACCTGATGGATGGTCGGTCCGAAGGTGGTCGCGTGGGCCTCCTCGGCCTCGTCGAGAGCGGGCGGCTGGCCCTCGAGGATCTCCACGGCCGTGGCCAGGGTGATCTCCTCCGGAGGCTGCGCGAGGACGTGGCCGCCCCTTGGACCCCGGGTGCTGCGCACCAGTCCGGCCCGGCGCAGGGTGATCAGGAGCTGATCGAGGAACGGCCCCGGGATCTGCTGACGAGCCGCGATGTCATGGCAGGGTACGGGTGCGCCGCCGAAGTGCTCAGCGAGGTCGAGAAGCGCTCGGAGGCCGTAGTCGGCCTTCATGCTCACCCTCATGGCTGCGCTCCCCGCATTGTTGACCGCATGTGTCAAGAATCCTACGCGCAGCGGCCGGGCCAGTCAAATCGATCCCGTCGCGGCGGAGCCACACCGTCCAAGCTGATAGCATCGCGGTCAGGTGACGCCCCGTGGCCCGTTGGCGGCCGGTGTGGAGCATCGATGACAACTCCGCCTGAGGGAGCCACATGGGCAGGACAGCTGTGCGGCGGGCGACCGGCACGAGCGCGGCCGCGGTGACCGCCGGCGCTCCGCTGGGGCGCACTCCGGGTGCCGGCGACCGCACCGCAGCACTCGCTCAGGCGAACGGCCGGCCCCAGCCGGCTCCGGTGTGCGTGATCGGCGCGGGCTACGTCGGCCTGGCCACGGCAGCCATCCTCGCAGAGCGCGGACATCACGTCCGGCTGGCCGAGTCCGCCGCGCCGCGACTGGAGTTGTTGAGAAGGGGCACGCTTCCCATCCACGAGCCGGGGCTCACACCCCTGGTGCAACGGGCCGCGGCCGAGGGGACCCTGGAGGTTCACGGCGAGATCCGCCCCGCAGCAGCGGGAGCGGAGATCATCGTGGTGGCCGTGGGCACAGCGGCGGGGCGCAACGGGCGGGCCGACCTGCGCCATATCCGCGATGCGGTTGCCGAGCTGGCGCTCCACGCGTCCGTTGACTCGATCGTGGTCATCAAGAGCACAGTGCCCCCGGGGACCACCGCCCAGCTTCAGTCATCGCCCGCCTGCCGGGAGAGACGGCTGCGCCTGGTGGCATGCCCGGAGTTCCTCAGAGAGGGCACGGCTCTGGACGACTCCCGCCACCCCTCGCGAGTGGTCGTCGGTGGCGAGGACCCCACGGCGTGTGCCCTCGTCGCCGAGCTCTTCGGGGGCGCCGGTTCCCCCACGCTGATCAGCGACAGCGCCAGCGCCGAGCTCATCAAGTACAGCTCGAATGCCTTCCTCGCCCTCAAGATTTCCTTCATCAATGAGATCGCCCACCTGTGCGAGCAGGTCGGCGCCGACATCGTCACCGTGGCCGAGGGTACCGGAGCCGATCCGCGCATCGGCCGGTCCTTCATGGACGCCGGTCTCGGCTTCGGGGGATCCTGCCTCCCCAAAGACGTGCGTGCCCTGGAGAACCTCGCCGGTCATCACGGCCACAGCTTCGGGATGCTGCGAGCCGCCATGGAGGTGAACTTTCAGCAAAGGCGCCGGGTCGCCGCCCGGGTGGAGGCGGCCCTGGGAGGTAGCCTGCTGCGGCGGCGGGTAGCGGTACTGGGCCTCGCCTTCAAGCCGGACACCGACGACGTCCGCGATTCTCCCGCCATTGAGCTCATCGACCACCTGGCCGACCTCGGGGCGATGGTGACCGCCAGCGATCCCGTGGCCAGGGGACCGGCGGAGACGGCCGGTGTGCGAGCAACCCTTATGGACGACCCCTACGAATGCGTCAGGGGGGCTGAGGCGGTGGTCGTCGCCACCGAGTGGGCCTGCTACCGGAGTCTCGGTTGGGACCGGGCCGGCCGGGTCATGGCCAATCGATATGTCTTCGACGCGCGCAACTGCCTGGAGGCCGAGAACCTCCGTGCCCTGGGATTCGAGTACTGCGGCATCGGCCGGCCGCCATCGGCGGGGGGCTGAATGGGTCGCGTCGTGGTCACCGGAGGGGCGGGGTTTGTGGGCTCCCATCTCTGCGAGCGCCTGATCCATGACGGGCTGTCGGTGGTCTGCATCGACAACCTCATCACCGGGTCGGCGGAGAACATCCTGGCACTGCGGGGGCACCCGGGGTTCGAGTTGGTGAGGGCGGATGTCAGCGAGCCCTTCGACGTCAGCGGAACCGTCGACGCCGTGTACCACCTGGCCTCCCCCGCGTCGCCCATGGACTATGGCCGCCTCCCCGTGGAGACGCTGCTGGCCTCCGTGGTGGGCACCCGTCACGCCCTCGAGCTCGCCAGGCGCGAGGGCGCTCGTCTTGTCCTGGCCTCCACCAGCGAGGTCTACGGCGATCCGGAGCACCATCCCCAGCGGGAGGACTACTGGGGAAATGTCAACTGCATCGGGCCCCGCGCCGTCTATGACGAGGGCAAGCGGGTGGCCGAGACATGGGTCAGCACCTACCGCCGGCTCGCCGAGGGCGTGGACGGCCGGATCGTACGCATCTTCAACACGTACGGGCCAAGGATGCGCCTGCATGACGGCCGGGTCGTCCCGGCCTTCATCCATCAGGCGTTGACCGGTGCCCCCATGACCATCTTCGGCGACGGCGAGCAGACGCGTAGCCTCTGCTACGTGGACGACCTCGTCGAGGGTCTGGTTCGCATGCTCGGTGACGATGTCGGCGGGGATCCCATCAATCTCGGCAACCCCGAGGAGGTGACCGTCCGGCGGCTGGCGGAGATCATCCGCACCCACTGCGGCAGCGCCTCGCCGCTGGTCTTCCGGCCCCTGCCGGAGGATGACCCCCGCCGTCGCCGTCCCGACATCACCCGTGCCGGGACGCGTCTGGGCTGGATCCCCTCGGTGGACATGGTCACGGGGCTGGTCCGCACCATCGCCTGGGCCCGCCACCAGTGGGTGGGCGATCCCGCCACTGCCGCGCCTACTGGACGGTGACGGTGGCCTTCATGGCGGCGTGGATGGCGCAGTGGTAGGAGTACACGCCGGGCTTCTCGAAGGTGTGGCTGAAGGCACCATCGCGATCCAGATTCCCCGAATCGAAGGTGACCGAGGCGCCGGGGTCGGAGGTCACGGTGTGGATCGTGGGATCCCGGTTGGTCCACGTCACCGCGCTGCCCGCGGGGATGGTGATGCCCGCGGGGTCGAACGCGAAGCTCCTGATGCTCACCGGCCTGCCGCTGCCCGGGCCACCGACCGGCGCGGGCGTCGTGGCGCTGCTGCCGCAGCCGGCGAGAAGGGTGATGGCGGTGGCCGCGGCGGCGGTGAGGCGGGCGAGTGATGTGACGGTCATGTCAGCGAGTCTTACGCAGGCTGCGGCGTGTGGGATCACGCCGGCCCGCCCGCGCCGTCCAACCACTGGCCGTTGACGTCTCCGCTCCAGGTCCTGATCCGCCCTCGGACCACGCTTGGTGCCCTGGCCCGCGCACCCGTCGCCGGCTTGGGCCTGGCGCCGGTGCTGGCCACCGGCGTGGTGTCGGCGGCGCTCAGCGCGCTCGCCACCCTGCTGGAGCCACATGCCTCCCGGACCGGCGGGCTGGTCCTGTCGCTGGCCCTACCAGCGCTGTTCCTGGGATTCTGGCTGGTGAGCTCGTGGATGACCTCCACCGCGGCGGGGGCGATGGGAGCGCCCACGCGGCGTCGCCGCCAGCTGGCGGTCACCGGGCATGCCTTTCCCATCCTGACGGCCTACCCCGCCATAGCCCTTGGCCAGGCGGCTGCTCTCCGCTGGGCGGGCGGATCCGGAAGTTTTGTGAGCGATGTCATCGGTCTGCTCGCACTGCCAGTGCTGATGTGGTTCATCGCCCTCTGCACCATCGCCGCCGAGGCGGTTTTCGAGGTCTCCATGCTGGCAGCGATCGCCCTTGCCCTCCTACCCTACGCGGCTCTGTCGGCGGCACTGCTGGTGCTCATACTGCTCCTCACCGCCCTGCGCGTCTGAGTGCTAGGGTCGCCCTGACCGGCCGCCCGGGCCCGGCGCGCCGAGCAAGCCGAGCAATGTGAGCGATCATCCCGGTCCCGGTGAATCCGGGGGCGGTGAGGTGTTCCCAACGGATCACGACGAGACGAAGGCGGGGACGACCTCGGAGTCCCGTGGTACGCCCGACGAGGGTGAGCTGTGGCGGGACGCCCCCATCGTCGGCGGCCCCCCGGGCTTCTGGCGGTCGGATGATCCCTTCACCGAGGAGCAGGCTCGTGAGCTGCTCCTTCGCGAGCTGGGACTCCAGCCCGAGATGGTGAGCAGGATGAGCGGCGAGGAGGTGGTGGCCCACATCTCCCGTATTCGCTCGGTGGTGCGGGAGTTGACGGCCTCGAGCGAGACCGACGAGCTGACCGGCGCCATGGTGCGGGCCGCCGGGCTGGCCGCGCTGCGTCGTGAGATCGCCCGCATCGGGCGCACCAGCAACCGGCTGGTGGTGGCCTTCATCGACGTCGACGGGCTCAAGTCGGTCAATGACAGTCAGGGCCACCTCGCCGGCGATCGCCTCCTGCAGGAGGTGGTCGCCGCTCTCCGGGAGCAGCTCCGCTCCTATGACCTGGTGATTCGCTATGCGGGGGACGAGTTCCTCTGCGTCCTGCTTGACGCCGACCTCGAGGACGTGCGCTCCCGCTTCAGCGAGGTTGAGGTGCTCCTGGCCGCCCGCACCCGGGGGGGGTCGATGTCGGTGGGCATGACCGCGTTCCGGCCCGGCGACACCGTCGAGGATCTCATCGGTCGTGCCGATGGCGACATGTACGAGAACCGCCGCCTGCGCGCGGAGCGGCATCGGGGCACCTGACGAAAACCGCCGCCTGCGGGGAACAATCCGCCATGCGGAGGCAGCGTGGTTGCGGTCGACGAACGCGCCGCCAGGAACGGCGGCAGGGCGCCCGACCGCATGTCACGCAGGCCGGCCGGTTGGACGCCGGGCGGAGCGAGGGACCGACCGCCGCGAGATGTCTAGCGGGACCGGCTCCGCGTTCTGCGCGAGACGCGGACCGCCGCCGTCTTCACCCTGTCGAGAGCCGGTGACCGCCCCGGAGCCGTGGCCGGCAGGCGCCAGCCCCGCAGGTGGTGATTGAGCGAATGCACCAGCACGTCGCGCCGGGTTTCCGGTGTGCTAACTGCGCACGAGAGCGCGACCGAGATGTCATCGAGCACGCTCACAGCATGGAAGGTGAATGGCGGGATGTAGACCCCGTCGCCCGGACGGAGGAGCACACGTGTGGTGCGAGAGGTCGGGGGCAACTGGCCCTGGCGCTCTCCAAGACTGCGCTCGACCTGTCGCTGCGCCACAGAAGGATCGTCGAAGTATCCGAGCGTGACCTCCTTGGTCCCCTGAACCTGGAGCAGTAGGTTGTGGTGATGGTCGCAGTGCATCGGACCGGTCATCCCGGGCGGGGAGACGAATGCAACACCGTCGCCCGGGCTTCGACCGGGGAAGCCGACCGTGGAATCGAGGTCGGCGATGACGCTCCCCAGCAGCGCGCGAAACCCGGGCACATGTTCGAGATGAAACAGCCGTACGGATGGGCCGCCACGCTCGAGGCCGCCGAGGACCTCGGATGGGGTCGGATAGCTACCCGGCGTCCGATCGCCGCCCCCGTAACAGTTCACCCAGGATGGCGGCAAACGCCGCGCCGTGCCGGCGAGCGCGTCCAGCGTCAGCAGCGGATGTCCCTCCAGGCGGTGACAAAAGGTGGTGGCCTGGCCTCCCAGCAGGGCGGTGGCGCTGGCCGGCTCGATATCGAGCGCAGCCGGCGGGCTCAATGCCGTCACCGGACGCAGGAGCGGCTCAGCCCGCGTAGACCCGATCCACCCGGACGGGCTCCTCGGTGTCCTCGCCACGCCAGGTGGGGCTCGGCAATACTCCTGATACTCCGGCGAGCAGCGGGGCATCGATCGAAAGGCGCGTCTCGACGGCCGGGGGTTCGCAGATCATCTGGGGCCGTCGACGCCGGGGGGACCGTCCTCGGGCGGGGTCTGCCAGGTGGGACTGGTGAGAGAACCCAGTTGTCCGACGATGAGAGGGTTTTCCACGGAGATGCGCGCCTCGACTGCTGGGGCCTCGTAGCTCACTTGGGGCCGTCACCGCTGACAGGATCGCCCTCCGGCGGGGCCTGCCAGGTGGGACTGACGCGGGAACCAGCCACCTGTCCGACGATAAGAGGGTCCTCCACGGAGATGCGCGCCTCGACTGCTGGGGCCTCGTACAACATGGAAACCAACCTCCATAGGATGCAACCAAATCTCGACGAGCCTAACACAGGATCCGCGCGGGCGGCCAGACCTCGTCCTACCATCAGCCGCGTGGCATGCGACGGCGGGTGGAACCGGGTCGTGGATCTGGCCGATGTGCCGGTGCTGGTGACCGCCACGGAGGGCCGGCGCCAACGGGCACTGGACACGCTGGTCGACGGAGCCGCCGATCATCCCGCTTCTGCCACCGCGCGAATCTCCTATGTGGAGCCAGCACCCAGCGTCCCCGACCGACCACCTGATCAGATCGCGCAGGACATCCGCATGTGGGAGGGGCCGGACGGGACGGTGGCGATCGACGACGCCGGCGTCGGAGTCCGGCTGACGGCGGCGGCCGCCGAGATCGGAGGCGATGACCCGCTGCTCGAATTGCGCTACCGGCGCTTCTTCCACCTGGCCGCCACCCATCTTCTGGC
>JBHELP010000146.1:0-2856 GCA_046263035.1 Candidatus Dormibacteria bacterium
CTTGGAATCCTCGCGCAACAAGTCAAACGCCTCATCGGCGCTGCAGCGATGGCGGGCGATGAGGACGCCCTGGGCCTGGCGGATCACATCCCGGGTGACCAGCGCCTCCCGCAGCTGGGCGTTGAGCCTGTCCACGGCCCCCAAGGGTTTGGCATTAGCCAGCACCACCGACGCCTGGTCGGCGAAGAGTTGGGCCGTTTCCTCGGCGGCCGGCTCGAACCCTGCCCGAGTGCGCGAGTAGAGGTTCAGCGCGCCCAGATGCTGTCCCCGCGGGGCCAGGGGGGTGGACAGCACACCCACGAAGCCCTGGACCCTGGCCGCGTTGGCGAACTCCGGCCACCGCGAGTCCGCCCCGGTGAGGGCCACGTTCATCCGACGACCCTCACGGGTGGCAGCGACGCACGGCCCTTTGCCGCTCTGGTACTGGACTCCGTCGAGGTCTCGAATCTGCTCCGAGGTGGCGTTATTGGTCGCGAAGCGCCCTTGTCGCAGCAGCGAGACGCTGCAACCGTCGACGCCCTCCATCATCGAGCGGCACAGCGACACGAACAGCTGCAAGATGGCGGCGAGAGTCTCCTCATTGAGCAGCACCCCGGTGATCGCGGCCAACGACTCCGAGAGCTCACGGCCGCCAGCAGCCTCGGGGTTCGAGCCCTGATGTGCACCCACGGGCGTCTCCTCTGATCGGCTCAGAAGAAGCGTCGAGCCGGTACGAGGCGACGAGCGTACGGCCCATTCTGCCCATGACCAGGCGTCCCTCCAAGGGAAGCCCCACCATACCGCCCCACGGGGGCAAGGGGCGGCAGACCCACGGGCTCGCGCTCCCCAGGAACTCAATCCACGAGTGCTACGGGGCGCACCGCCGTCCTTCAGGCGGCATACCAGCCGCGGGCCGGCTATGCCAGCGCCTAGCTCAGCGCCCGGCGTTGGCGGTCGCCGAGGCCGACGGCGCGGCGGAACAAGGCGACCTCAATGTGCTCAGCACCCACATCAGCGACACTCACTAGGATCGGCAGGAAGCTGCGGTCCAAGCCCAGCGGAGCGTTCCCGAACCTCCGCGACGTACTCCCGAGCGCGGACGACGCGCGACTAGTCGAGAACACCCGGAGACGGTAGGACAGCGCCGGAGACCACGAAGGTCGGCCCACCACCGCGTTGGCGCTGGCCACGGACAATCCTGTTGCCTGGCGGGCAAGGGATCGAACTTGGGAAGGCGTCAGCCGACGGATTTACAGGCCGCTGCGCACGTGATTCCGGGTGTAGACGCACACTCAGGAGCAGATCGAAGATCTCCAAGCTGTACCTCCCGGACCCCGAGCGACTTACCTGGACTGACCGGTAAGAAGACTTTCCAACGACCACCAACCTGGTCTGGCTGCCGGCTGGGTGCTTTCGGTCGGGCAGCAGTTCGCCGGTCGTCGGCTTGCCCTGCGCCTAAAAGCCACCCTCGTGCACGGCGACGGGTTGACGGGTTGACGGGTTGACGGGTTGACGGGTTGACGGCATGCTGAGGGATGACGTACCAGACTGTCCACGGACCGATCACCAATGCGCCGGTGCGGATCCGCCCGCCCTACGACCAGCGCGACGTCGCTGGCGAGCAGGGGACGAACGAGAATATTCACCAGTGGTGGGATCGTCGGCGCGCCGACGGACTGGCCGCGCTGCTCACACCACTGGAGGGTCTCGGCGTCAGCGACTACGAACGGCAAACTCTGTACTGGCTCACCGGCCGGGAGGACTCCACCATCGGCGTGGTCGCCGCCCTGCTGCACCGCGCCCGCGACGCCCACCCGCAGCCCACGCCACCGCGATGAGCTCCCCCGGTGACAACCCGCTAAGGGTGGTAGCGCGAAATCTCTAACCGCCGTCTACGTCCACCTCGCCGATTTTCTAAAAGCTATGTCCTGGCCCATGGCCATCACCTTCGCTGACGGCCAGGACTATGACCGCGTGCTCACCACGCTGAGGAAGGACAGCCCGTGACCCGTCGGCTCCCAGACGTGCACCACCAGCTGGATCCCGCCGCGACAGCAGCCTCGGACGGCGCCTCGCCGCCGGCACCCGCCGAAGCGGCCCCACCCAGCAAGTTCACCGTCCTGCTCGATCCCGACGCCGCCATTGGCTTCGACCAGCTCGCCCTGGACATTCGGCGATTGCTCGGCCGCCGAGTCACCAAAGGAGACCTGGTACGAGCCCTCATCGCCCTAGCCGCCGCCGACCACACGCTGCGCGACAGCTGCTCAACGAGCTCCGCGACCACCCCACGGCATGATGACCCCTGTTACAGCGGCTACTCCGAAGGAATCCGATCGGCATCACAGCGACAAGCCCGCGATGCTATTGCTGGCCACCACGCTGCGCCCGGGTGCCCTGTGGCCAAAGCCGAGGCATCCCTGGACACCGAAGGCGGCGCCCGCACCACCGGGCCTGACCGGGTCTTTGACCCACCCGGCGACGTCGTCGGCCGCCGACGCGTCGTTGCCCCGACACACGGGCCCCACTGAATTGATCGATCTCCACACATGCCCGATCGGAAGGACCATCACCATGACCATGGGCGACCGGATCAAGACCCGGCAACAGCTGTTCGACGAACAAACTGGCGCCAATGCCCAGGCTACCCACGGCGACGACCGACACGATGAGAGCGCTCGCCCTCACCAGACGCATGACAGCACCGTGAAGCACGGGCACCAGGATGGGGCGGAGGTTCAAGGCGGCGTGGATGCGGTGCGGCAGGAGGTGGAGCAGCTGCGCCAGCGGATGGCCGTGATCAAGCAAGAGGCCACCGCCGAGGTGGACCGTAACTGGGCATCGCCGTGGCGAACCCACGATATGTTCGACCTCAAGGTG
>JBHELP010000147.1:0-5824 GCA_046263035.1 Candidatus Dormibacteria bacterium
GCACAGGGCCCGGCTCAGTGGATCGTCGATCTTGCGCATGCTCGCCACCAGGGTCGCCGTCGACCGCGGATCGAGCCGCACCTTGGCGAAGGCCAGGTCACCATCGTTGATGAGCAATAGATCCGGCACCGCTTCGCCCACCGCCTCCACAACCTCCGTCCGCGGGCCGTGAACGTCGATCTCGAGCCGCCGGGTGCGGCGCAGCTCATCGCCCCCGTTGAAGGAGTAGAAGCCCAGGGCCAGGCGGTGCGAACGCAACGTGGGATGCTCGGGAGAGGCGGACTGAATCACCGCCAGCTCGGTGTAGCGCCCATTCTCGGCGGTGCTCTCCGGTCGCAGGGTGGCGATCCCGGCCGTCTCCAGCCATTCTCTGGACCAGGAACCCAGCTCCCGCCCCGACGACCTCTCCAGGGCCGCAAGAAACTCCGCCAGGGTGGCGTTGGACCATTGGAAGTCCCGGAAATACTGGCGCAGTCCCTCCCGGAAGGGATCGTCGCCCACCCAGGCCACCAGCTGGCGGAGAACGGAGGCCCCCTTGGCATAGGTGATGCCGTCGAAGTTCAGGCGCACCGATTCGGTGTCCACCATGTCAGCGGCGATGGGATGCGTTGAGGGCAGCTGATCCTGGCGGGCGGCCCAGGACTTGGTGGCGTTGGCGAAGTCGACGTAGGAGTCCCTGAACCGGGTGGCCTCATAGACGGCCAGGGTGGCCATGTAGGTGGCGAAGCTCTCGTTCAGCCAGAGATCGTCCCACCAGCGCATCGTCACCAGGTCCCCGAACCACATGTGGGCCATCTCGTGGAGGATGGTGTTGGACCTCCGGCTGCGTGACGCGTCGGTGACCTTGGAGCGGAAGACGTAGGCCTCGTTGAAGGTGACGCAGCCCGGGTTCTCCATGGCGCCCATGTTGAACTCGGGCACCATCAGCTGGTCGTACTTGCCGAAGGGATAGGCGATCTGGAAGTACTCCGCGAAGAAGTCGAGTCCCTGCCGGGTGATCTCGAATATCTCCTCCGGGTCCAGGTGGCTGGCCAGGGATTCCCGGCAGAAGAGACCCAGCGGGATGTTCCCATGGTCAGCAAAAACTGCGTGGAACGGCCCCGCCACCACCGCCGCCAGGTAGGTCGAGATCGGCGGGGTGGGTGCGAAGTGGGTGAGCCGCTGGCTGCCCGGCTGCGCCTCCTCGCGCTCAACGGCGCCGTTGCTGATGACCTTCCACGCCTGGGGCGCCGTCACATGCATGGAGAAGGGCCCCTTGAGGTCGGGCTGATCGAAGCAGGCGAAGACCTTGTGGGCGTCGAACGGCTCGAAGTGGGTGAAGAGATAGATCCGCTCATCCACCGGATCCACGACGCGGTGCAGCCCGACCCCGGTGTGCTGATAGGCGCAGGCGGCGACCACGCGAACGGTGTTCCGGCCGCCGATGAGGCCGTTCAGGGCGATGCGGTGGTCCTCGAAGGCGTCGACGGAGACCGGCTCGCCGTTGATCTCGATGCGGTCCACCGAGGGGGCGTCGAGATCAAGAAATGTCGAGGCTCCCGGGCGTGCGCAATCGAACTCTATGGTGGTGATGCTCTCGAAGGTGTCCCTGCCCGGGGAGTCGTGGAGGGTGAGCGCAATGTCGTAGGAGGTATGGGAGAGAAGGGCGGCTCGCTGCGCCGCCTCGGCGCGGGTCAGGTTGTCTGTGCTCATGCAGCCCCTATTGTCCGGACTCGATGGGCGGAGACGCACTGCTGCACGGGCTCGAGATCGCCACCGGGCTGATCGTGGTGATGGCCACGGTGGGCAGCGTGATGCGCACGCTGATCGTGCCGCGCGGTCTGATCCGGCGGATTCCCGTTGGCCTGGACAACACGGTGCGCCGTCTGGTCCGATTCACGGCGGATCGCTTCCCCTCCTATGAGTCCAAGGACAGGCTGCTCAGCTACGAGGGACCGGTACGGCTGGTGGCGGGGTTGGGGGGCTGGCTGCTGGCTGCGATGGCCGGCTACACCCTGATCTTCCGGCCGGCGGTGGGCTCCTGGGCCGAGGCGCTGGCCCACAGTGGCTCGGCAATGTTCACCCTCGGCTTCGTCTCGGTGCAGGGGACGGCACCCATCGCCATCTCGTTCTTTGCCGCAGCCACCGGCGCCATCCTCATCGCCCTGCAGATCTCCTACCTGCCCACCCTCTATGGCGCCTTCAACCGCAGGGAGACGCTGGTGACCATGCTGAGCAGCCGGGCGGGGGCGCCTCCCTGGGGACCAGAGCTCCTCGCCCGGCAGCAGCTGATCGGCAACCTGGACGACCTCGAGCGCTTCTATGGAGATTGGGAGACCTGGGCCGCCGACGTCGCCGAGAGCCACGCCAACTACCCGGTGCTGCTGGCCTTTCGATCGCCCCATCCGATGCGCTCATGGCTGATCGCGCTGCTGGCCGTCCTCGATTCCGCGGCGCTCTACCTGGCGGTGGCCCCGCGGGCGGCGCCCCCGGTTGCCCGAGTCACCCTGCGCATGGGGTACACATGCCTGCGCGAGATAGCCACCGTGCTCCGGATCCCCTTCAATGACGACCCGCTTCCGGAGGATCCCGTGGTCCTGACCCTGGACGAGTTCCGCGCCGGCGTGGCCACCCTGGAGTCGGTGGATTTCCCCCTCGAGCGCAACGCCGACGACGTCTGGCAGGACTTCCGCGGCTGGCGGGTCAACTACGAGGGACTGGTCTTGGAGCTCGCCAACCGTCTGGCCGCCCCGCCGGCCCTGTGGTCCGGGGAACGCCGCCGGCTCGCCGGTCTTCAGTTCGCCCCGGAGCGCCCGCCGCACCGCCATCCCATCGATCCCCTCGTTCACCCACACGGGCCCCACTGAGGTGGCTGATGCTCCTCGCCCTGGTACTGGTGGACCAGCGCAGCCGGGGTGGGGCCTCGCAAACGCTCGCCGGCACCGAAGGCCCCAGCCAGTAGCTCAGCCCCCCGCCGCTGTCATCGCGACAATGGGTGCTTCCTCAAACAGTGGGCAGGCTGTCTTCCAGCGGTGGGCCGGCCGCCGGGGACGGCTCCTGCCCGGAGAGCAGCTCGCCGGTGAGGGCGGCGCTCCCGTCGCAGCCGCCGGGTATTGGGCGGCGGCCCGGCAGGGCCGCGCGGATCCTCTTCAGGGCGGCGTCCATGGCGGCCGCCTCCTCATCTGAGAGGTGCCGCGTGAAATGCTCCTCGATGCCCTCGAGATGAGTGGGTGCGGCCCGGCGCAGCCGGTGACGCCCCTCCGGGGTGAGGACTGCGTAGGCGCCGCGGCGGTCGGAGGGACAGCTCTCACGGCAGAGGAGCCCCTCGGCCTCCATGCGATCGACCAGGCGGGTCACCCCGCTCTTGGTCATGAGTGCGCAGCTGACCAGGTCGTGCATACGCAACCGGCCACCGGGCGCCTCAGCGAGGCGTAGCAGCACCTCGTAGCCGGCCAGGGAGAGGTGATGGGTGTTCTGCAACTCGTCCTCGAGTCGTCCCACTACGGCAACATGGGACTCGAGGAATGCGCGCCAGGTCCGAAGACGATCGGGTTCTGGTTTCGTGGAACTCATGCGTCCAGTGTACTGCCACATGGTTGACACCACAACTACCAAGGGTATATAGTTGTCGCAGCAACCAACGTCACACCAGCCGCTTCGGCGGTGGTGAAAGGAGATAGCCATGAGCGCGACAGCCACAGCCGAGGCCCCCGTCGGAGCACTGGTCGGGGAATGGGAGCTCGACTCCGCCCACAGCACCGTGGGCTTCGTCACCAAGTACCTCATGTTCAGCAAGGTGCGAGGCAGCTTCACCAGCTTTAGTGGAGGCGCCACCATCACCGACGATCCGGCTGGCTCAAAGGGTCACGGGACGGTCGAGGCGGCCAGCATCGACACCGGTAACGACCAGCGCGATGGACACCTGCGCGGGGCCGACTTTTTCGATGTGGAGACGTACCCCACCATCGAGTTCGAGACCACCGGAATCGCTCACGAGGGCGGCAGCCACTACCACGTAACTGGCGATCTGACGATGCACGGGGCCACCCGGCCCATCGAGCTTCGAGCCGAGTTCCTGGGTACGGCCAGGGATCCCTACGGTCGCGACAAGCTCGCCTTCAACGCCACCGGGTCCATCG
Organism: Candidatus Dormibacteria bacterium; assembly: GCA_046263035.1. Classification (GTDB taxonomy): domain Bacteria; phylum Chloroflexota; class Dormibacteria; order Aeolococcales; family Aeolococcaceae; genus JBHELP01. The sequence goes on from JBHELP010000147.1 coordinate 4,119, forward strand.
ACCGCGAGGAGTGGGGCCTGAGCTGGAACCAGGCCCTGGAGACCGGCGGCGTTCTGGTCAGCAAGAGCATCGACATCGAGATCGAGGGTCAGCTGCTCCGCAAGCAGGCCTGAGCCAGAGTGCGGCACCCCGGAAACAACCCTCCGGGGTGCCGCCGCCCGGGCGCGCTCGGAGCGGGTGCGCTGCCGGGGAGAACGCCCGTGGCAGACTACGCAGTGACGGGGCCGCGTTAGATTCCCCGGTGCTGATTGTGTACATAAGGGGACTCCTGAATGGGTCTTCGTGAGCTGGTCCGGTCCGTGGAGAAGCTCGAGCCGCTGGATGCGGTCGCCGACTGGGTGGCCCCCAAGGTCACGGCGGTGCTGGGGCGACCGGCGCTGAAGGACATTCTCAGCGGAGTGTGGGTGGGGCACCCGCTCCATCCCTTGCTCACCGACGTGACCATCGGCACCTGGGCCAGTGCCTTCCTCCTGGATATGGTCGGCGGCGAGGATGCCCGTGACGCCGCGGAGACCCTCATCGGGATCGGTCTCATCAGCGCGGTCCCCACTGCCGCCTCGGGACTGTCCGATTGGTCCGACACCGTGGGGCCCGAGCGCCGGCTCGGTCTTGTCCATGCCATGACCAACATTGCCGCCCTGAAGCTGTATGCGGCCTCCTGGACCCTTCGGAAGGTGGGCCGCCATCGTTCGGGTGTCGCCCTCGGCAGTCTGGGCGCGGCTCTCCTGACTGCGGGCGGTTACCTGGGTGGTCACCTGGCCTACGCACGCGGCATCGGCGTCGATCACACGGTGTTCGACGAGCCACCGCAGGAATGGCAGATCGCCGCCGCCGATGAGGACGTCGCGGAGGGTGTGGTCACCGTGGGCACGGCCGCCGGCTACGGCGTTCTCCTCTATCGCTTCAACGGAGCGGTCCATGCCATCGCCGATCGGTGCAGCCATGCCGGTGGGCCCCTTCACGAGGGAGAGGTCGACGACCGTCTGTGTGTCACCTGCCCCTGGCATAGCAGCACCTTCCGGCTCTCGGACGGCTCGATCGTGCGCGGCCCGGCGACCGCTCCCCAGCGCGCCTTCGACGTCCGCATACGCAACGGCAACGTGGAGGTCCGGGCTCGAGACGCTCGCTGATCACGGTTCTCCCGCCGGCGGGCTGGTGCCCGCCCCTGGGTATCATCGCGGGCCACATGCGTGGCACGAGGGCGGGGAGAGGGACGGCGCTGACGGTGATGATCGCCGTCGCCGTGACGGCCTGCGGCAGTTCGCGGCCCTCACCGACCCCGCGGCCCAAGCCGAAGCCCACCCCGACGCCGGTGCTGCCCACGCCGCCGCCACCGCCCCCGACCCGCCCGGCTCCCCTCATCGTCCAGATCGAGAACTCGCCCGAGTCGCGGCCGCAGTCCGGGCTCTCGACGGCCACCACCATCTATGAGTACGTGGCCGAGGGGGGCATCAGTCGCTTCTCGGCCCTCTTCACTGAACCTCCCCCCATCCGCCTGGGCCCGGTGCGCAGCGCACGGCTCGCCACCCTGGACCTGCTTCGCTTCTATCAGGGTGTGCTGGTCTACTCGGGTGCGTCGATCTACATCAACGGGCTGCTCAACCAGGCGCCCCTGAAGCACTACGAGGAGGACAGCGGCTTCGGAGACCTGTTCCGGATCGGGAGCCGGCCCAAGCCCCACAACCTGTACACCGACGGTCCCCACC
>JBHELP010000148.1:0-15805 GCA_046263035.1 Candidatus Dormibacteria bacterium
TGACGGTCGTCGTCGACGCGGGAAGAACCATGGAAGCCCCGCTGACGGCGACTCACGACAGCATCCTGATACTGGACTTCGGTTCCCAGTACAGCCAGTTGATCGCCCGCCGCGTACGTGATGCGCACGTGTACTGCGAGATCGTTCCCTTCGACATCAGCGCTGCCGAGATCAGGCGGCGTGGAGTGCGCGGGCTGATATTCAGCGGTGGGCCCGCCTCCGTCTATCAGCCGAGGGCACCGCGCCCGGATCCCGATATCTACGGGCTCAATCTGCCGATCCTTGGCATCTGCTACGGGATGCAGCTCCTGGCCCAGGACCTGGGTGGGGCGGTGGAGCCCGCCCCCTGTCGAGAGTACGGGCATGCCTCGCTCCTTGTCGAGGAGGGTGCGGGCCTCCTCGACACCCTACCGGCGACCCTGGACGTGTGGATGTCGCATGGCGATGTCATCACCGCCGTGCCGCCGGGATTTCGCGCCATCGCCCATTCACTGAACTCGCCGTGCGCGGCCATGGCCGGTCCCCATGGGAGGTTCGGCATCCAGTTTCACCCCGAGGTTGTGCACACGCCTCTCGGCGCTCATGTGCTGGGCAATTTCCTCATGCGCGTCTGCCATTGCCGGGGCACCTGGGAGGCGGCCTCATTCATAGACATGGCTGTGGCCGACATCCGTGCTCGCGTGAGCGGCGGCCGGGTGCTCTGCGCGCTCAGTGGTGGGGTGGATTCGGCGGTGGCCGCGACACTGGTGCATCAGGCGATCGGGGATCAGCTCACCTGTGTTTTCGTCGACAATGGTCTGCTGCTCCGGGCCGAGGCGGATCGGGTCATCGACATCATGTCAGGGCAGCGGCACATCGACCTCGTCCATGTCGACGCCACCGAACGATTTCTCGGGGCGCTCGCCGGCGTGGTCGACCCCGAGGAGAAGCGGCGGCGGATCGGTTCCACCTTCATCGACGTGTTCGAGATGGAGGCCCGTCGGCTGGGCGACATCGAGTACCTGGCCCAGGGCACTCTCTATCCCGACGTCATCGAGTCGACCTCGCACGACACACACCAGGCACAGAAGATCAAGACGCACCACAATGTGGGAGGGCTCCCCGAGGATCTGCGCTTCAGCCTCATCGAGCCGCTTCGGTACCTCTTCAAGGACGAGGTGCGTGCCGCGGGGACCGCCCTCGGGCTCCCTGAGGACATGGTGTGGCGTCAGCCCTTCCCCGGCCCGGGTCTCGCCATACGCATCATCGGAGAGGTCACGGCCGAGCGGCTGGAGACACTTCGCGCCGCGGATTGGGTGGACATCGACGAGGTCAAACGGAGCGGCCTCTATCGCAAGGTCTGGCAATCATTTGCAATCCTCACACCCATCTCATCCGTGGGTGTGATGGGAGATGGCCGGACGTATGCCAACGTGGTGGCCATCCGCATCGTGGAGAGCGACGACGCCATGACGGCGGACTGGGCAAAGGTCCCCTACGATGTGCTCGCTGTCATCAGCAGGCGCATCGTCAACGAGGTCCCCGGCGTCAATCGCGTCGTCTACGACATCTCGTCGAAGCCGCCGTCTACCATCGAGTGGGAGTGATGCGCATCCTCATCGTTGGATCCGGGGGGCGGGAGCACGCTCTGGCATCGCTGTGCTCCCGTTCGGCAGGCCGCCCTGAGGTGCTGTGCAGCCCGGGTAACGGGGGGACCGCGACATGCGCCGAGAACATCGCCATCGCGGCGGAGGATGCGGCCGGACTGGCCAGGCTCGTGGTGGCTCGCGGCATCGACCTGGTGGTGATCGGACCAGATGCCGCGGCAGCCGCGGGCGTGGGCGATTCATGCGTGGCCGCCGGTGCCGCCGTGTGTGGACCCACCGCCGCCGCCGCGCGGATCGAGAGCTCAAAGGTATTCGCAAAAACACTCATGGATGACGCGGATATTCCCACGGCGCGATGGCGCTCCGGTCGCCGGGACGATCGCGCCGTCCTGATGGAGCTGGTTGACGACCTCGGCGGTCCCTGTGTTGTGAAGGCGGACGGTCTCGCCCTGGGCAAGGGCGTCTTCGTGTGCGATGACGCCGGCCAGGCGGGCGACGCACTGGCGGTGTGTTTTGACCAGCGGCGCTTCGGCACCGCTGGAGAGGCCGTCCTCGTGGAGGAGCGCCTCGAGGGTCGTGAGGTGAGTGTGCTGGCGTTGTGTGACGGAGTGAACGCCAGGCTTCTGCCTGCGGCGTGCGACTATAAGCGCGCCTTCGATGGCGACCGGGGCCCCAACACCGGTGGCATGGGTGCCTACTCCCCGCCCCTGGACCTGGATGTCGACCGGTTGTTGTCCGAGGTGGAGAGAAGGGTCATAATGCCGTGCCTGGACGCTCTTCGATGGCGGCGAACGCCGTTTCGAGGCTGTCTCTATGTTGGCGCCATGCTCTGTCAGGAGGGTCTTCGTGTGCTCGAATTCAACGCGCGCTTCGGCGATCCAGAGGCGCAGGTGATCCTGCCCCTGCTGGAGGAGGATCTGGTCGACCTCATGGTCGCCTGTGGACGCTCGGAGGTCCTTCCCGGCCGAGCTGGCATCAGAGAGGGGGCGTCGGTGGGTGTCGTCGCCGCGTCAGGCGCGTACCCGGCCACCGCGGAGGGCGGCCAGGTCATCTCGGGACTTGAGGAGCTTGATGCGGGTGTGCTCTGCTTTCACGGCGGGACCCGGCGCGACGCCGATGGGATGGTGACCGCCACCGGTGGCCGCGTCCTCACTGTTGTGGCTGGGGCGGATGATGTTGAATCGGCCCGGAAGCTCGCCTATGCGAATTTGGGCAGGATCAACTTTGAGGGCATGCGCTATCGCGCCGACATCGCCACACCCCCCCTGGAGGTCCGGATATGACAGGTGGACCGGAGAACAACGTGCGGGTCGGCATCGTGGTCGGCAGCGAATCGGACCTCGAGGTGATGAACCGTTGTGGTGCCGTGCTGGGCGAATACGGCATCGGTTGGGAGATCGGTGTCATGTCGGCCCATCGTGCTCCAGACGCCGTCCATACCTACAGCTCCCAGGCACGGCACCGCGGGCTGCAGGTCCTCATCGCCGGAGCGGGCGGGGCCGCCCACCTTCCCGGTGTGGTGGCCTCGCGCACAACCCTGCCGGTCATCGGGGTTCCCCTGCCCTCGACCGCACTTCAGGGCATGGACTCGCTGCTGAGCATCGTCCAGATGCCGGCGGGGATTCCGGTCGCCACGGTGGCCATCGGGGAACCCGGGGCACGGAACGCCGCCCACCTGGCTGCCGAGATCATCGCCGTCGGAGATGCGCGTGTGGCGGAGGCGGTCGACCGCTTCCGCGCCGGCATGCGCGAGCGGGTGCGTCCACCGGAGGTCCACACCGGCTGACCCCGGGGCCCGGCCTCACTGAAGCGCGTTGCTGACGTTGGAGAAGGTGTTCTTCACCTGGTTCCCGACCACGGCGAGGATGACGATCACCACCACTGCGATCAGCACCAGGATGAGGGCGTATTCCACCATCCCCTGCCCGTCCTCCCCGCGCCGGGTCGGAGTCAGCCGCTCTCTGAGTCGAAGATAGCCCGAGGTCATCATCTGAAGTCACTCCCGTGTGCGCGCAGCGTGCTGTGTCCATCATCCGGCCCGTCGCCTGGAACCATGCCTCCACTGCGCCATCCGCGTGCAGGGATCGACCACATATCTGGTGACAGAACTGCTGGCGGCGGCTTCTCCGGTGATCTCTACAATGGCCCGCGTGGCGCCTGTGGAGCTGGTCGAGTCGTCGCTCCGCCACGGTCAGCAGGCCCTGCTGCTCAGCCGGCTTCGCAGCCGGCACATCCTGCCCGTGGCGCGCCTCCTCGACCGGTGTGGCTTTGCGGCGCTGGACGTCTTCGGAGGCACCACCTTCGAGGCCTCCCTGCGGTTCCTCGCGGAGAATCCGTTCGACCGGCTCCGAGCCATCCGGGCGGCCGCGCCCTCCACGCCGCTGCTCGCCACCATCGAGGGCCGCGCCCTTGTTGGCCATCGCCGCATGGCCGGCGACGTCATCGATGCCTTCATCCGGGTGACGGCGGCAGCCGGTATCGACATCTTCCGTTGCTACGACCCCCTCAACGACGTCGGCAACCTCGAGCGCTGCATCGAGGCGGTACACGCGGTCAACAGAGTGGCCGAGGGAGTCATCTGTTATACAGACGGTTCGGCGGACGCGCTCGTGGACGTTGCCGCCCGCCTGGCGGAGATGGGCTTCGACCACCTCTGCCTCTACGATCCCCTGGGCCTCCCCGGAGCGGCCAGGGCAGGGGAGCTCGTGCGCCGCATGGTGGATGTGGTGTCGGTGCCGGTGAATGTCGCCTTTGCGGCGCAGACGGGTCAGGCCGGCCTCGCCTACTGGAGCGCGGCGGGGGCCGGTGCCCGGCGGGTCGATGTGGCCCTTGCCCCCCTTGCCGGCGGAGCATCGTTCCCTCCCGCCGAGGCACTCATCGCCGCCACCATGGACACGGAGCTGCGAACCGGTCTTGATGTCCGCCAGGTGGCCGCGGCCAGCGATGCCCTGGACATCTGTCTGCCCCTCTACCAGGACATCATCGACCCCACGGTCTGGCGCTATGACCACTCCGCTCTTCGCGGTCTTCTGCCGGCCTCGGCCATGCCGCATGCCCTTGCCGAGCTCAGTGACCGAGGCGAGCTCGATCGCATCGACGACGTCGAGCAGGAGATCACCCGGGTGCGTTCCGAGATGGGCTACCCGCCTCTGGTCCCACCCATCACCGAGATCATCGCCACGCAGGCCGTCTACAACGTATGTGGCGGGGACCGATACGCGACCATCAGCCAGGAATTCAGCGACTACTGCCGGGGGTTGTACGGTCGGCCTCCAGAGCCGGTGGATCCCTCCGTCCGCGCCGAGGTGGGCACGCGCCCTGTCGAGGACGCACCTCCGTCACTGGATGACGCGCGGCAGGCGTTGGTCAGGCAGGGTGTCGAGGCCATCGACGATGAGGCGGCGGTCTGCTATGCGCTCTTCCCCGCCGAGTATCTGGCCCTCGCTCGCGGGGAGGCAGTGGCGGAGAAGCTCTCTGACGAGGTGGATGACCGTGAGCCTCCAGCCACCTCGAGCGGCACTCTGCAGCCCGGCAACACCGAGGTGCCGGGGAGCAACAGTGAGCCCGTGCGCAGCTTCACGGTGGAGGTCGACGGCCAGCCCTATTCGGTGAGGGTGACCGGAGCCGGCATCGAGGGGGGCGCCGCGGCTGTTGCCCCACCCGGGGAGGAGGGGGGTGGCGGGCCGCAGTCCTCATCGGGGACTGTTGTCGCTCCCATGCCCGGCCTCCTGGTCAGCGTGGCCGTCGCAGCCGGTGACGCGGTGGCGCAGGGGGAGGTTGTGGCGGTGCTGGAGGCGATGAAGATGCAGAACGAGATACTCGCTCCTCAGGCGGGCACGGTCCGCGACGTGCTGGTCGGGCCTGGAGCAGTTCTCGGGGCGGGCGACGCTATCCTCCGCATCGGGTGATGTTCGACACCGTCCTCGTCGCCAACCGTGGTGAGATCGCCCTGCGCATCATCCGCACCTGCCGGGACCTGGGAATCAGGACCATCGCGGTGCACAGCAGCGAGGACGGGCGTGCTCCCTTCGCGCTGCTTGCCGACCATGCGGTGGAGATAGGCCCCGCTCCGGCGGCGCAGTCCTACCTGGTCATCGACCGAATCATCCGGGTGGCACACGAGACAGGCGCGCAGGCCATTCATCCCGGCTACGGGTTCCTCAGCGAGAACCAGCACCTGGCGCGTTCCTGTGCTGAGACCGGCCTGGTGTTCATCGGCCCCACCGCCGAGGCCATGGCGGCGATGGGTGACAAGATCTCGGCGCGCCGCCGCATGGCAGCTTCCGGGGTGCCGGTGATCCAGGGCACCGAGGCTCTCGATGCCCTGGAGGACGCCGTCGAGGCGGCCACCCGCATCGGCTATCCCGTGCTCATCAAGGCCAGTGCCGGGGGCGGCGGGATAGGCATGCGGATGGCGGCCGACGAGGCCGGCCTGCGGGCCTCCTTCGAGCCGGCCCAGAGCACCGCCGAGCGCGCCTTCGGCGACGGCAGGCTCTTCCTGGAGCGGTTCGTCACCGACGCCCGGCACGTCGAGATCCAGGTCCTTGCCGACGCCCACGGCAATGTGATCCACGTGGGCGAGCGCGAATGCTCCATTCAGCGCCGGTTTCAGAAGGTCATCGAGGAGTCCCCCTCCCCGGCGCTGGACGATCGCACCCGGGACAGCATGGGGCAGGCCGCCGTCCGCGCGGCGCGTGCCATCCGCTACCTCAATGCCGGCACTGTGGAGTTCGTCTTCGGGGGCGGCGAGTTCTTCTTTCTCGAGATGAACACGCGGCTCCAGGTGGAGCACCCGGTCACCGAGCTCATCAGCGGGCTTGACCTGGTAGCCGAGCAGCTGCGCATAGCCGCGGGCGAGCCTCTGCGCATCGAGCAGGCGGAGGTTCGCCTCCGTGGCCATGCCATCGAGTGCCGCGTCTATGCTGAGGATCCGTCCCGCGGCTTTGTGCCCTCTCCGGGCAGGGTGACCGGTTACCGGGAGCCGGCGGGTCCCGGGGTGCGCGTGGATGGGGCCCTGAATGGGCCCGGCACCGTTTCTGCCAGCTATGACCCCATGATCGCCAAGGTGATCACGTGGGGGTCCACCCGTGAGATGGCCGTGGCCAGGATGCGGCGATCGCTGCTCGAGTACGCCATCGTCGGGATTGTCACCAACATCACGTTTCTGCTGGCCATCCTGGACGACGCCGCCTTCGCTGAGGGCGACTACAGCACCAGGTTTCTCGACGACAGGCCTGAGCTCGTCGAGGCGGCAGCCGCCTGGGATGAGAGACGGCGACCGCTGCTCCGGGGCGTGGCGGACCCCAGCCACATCGCCGCCATCGCCGCCACCCTGGCCGTCGCCGGCAACGCTTAGTAGGGGGAAGCCGGGGGACTCACCGGTTCGGGGCATACGAATCGCGTCCACATCCCGGCCACCGCGGGCGACGCGCGGAAGCCCGGGGCAACACCGGTTCGGGGCGACGAACCCGCCCCCACATCGCCGTCATCGGGGGACCGTGGCCGTCGGCGGAGGGAAACCGGCGCTGCCCTCGCCTCACAGCAGCCAGAAACCGGTGGGCTCCAACGGCCGGCGGAATCCGGCGTCCTCCAACATCGCCGCCGCACGATGGAAGCCCCCGGCCACCGCATCCGCGGCGTGGGCATCGCTTCCCAACGAGACCGCCCGGCCGCCCGCCTCCTTCCACCAGCGGAAAACCGCCGGCTGCGGGCACATGCCCCGATCCTCCGACATACCGCGGGTGGTATTGCTCTCGAGGGCCAGGCCGGCGTCAGCGGCGGAGCCCAGCACCGTCCGAATCTCCTCTTCGAAGAGTTCGACCGACCACGCCGGACCCTCTGGCGGCCAGTACCTCTGCGGATACGTCAGGTGCGCCAGCACGGCGAAGACGGGAGCGCTCTCCACCAGGGCGAGCACCTCGGCAAAGTAGGTACGTGCCCGCTCCACCTGAGCGCCCCCCGACCCCAGGAAACCGCGCGTGGACAGATCGACGAGAGCACCTTGATCAGGGATGCAGTGGACGGAGCCGAGGATACGCTCGAGGGGATGGGTTCCAAGAACGAGCTCCGTCTGGGCCGGGAACCGATGTGGCTCGCCCAGTTCGACGCCACTGATGAGCCGCAGGTGCGGGAAGAGGGAGCGGCAGCGCTCGAGACACCGCCAGTACCCTTCGATGTCCAGGTCGCCTCGTCCGCCGGGAGAGACCGGTGTGCGTACGCCGGGTGGCGCAAGGGCATCGTCTTCGGGCCGTAGCCAGGGCGTGAAGTCGGCGTGCTCCGTGAAGGCCAGGGCGGGAAGGCCGATGGCGTCGGCCCGCCTGCAGCACTCCTCCATGGAGCCGCCGGCGGCGTCCCAGGACCACTCGGAGTGAACATGGTGGTCGGCGGGCAGCATGGCAGGCGATGGTATCGAGGGTCCCCAGCCGGTCGGTCCGCTTCCGCGGCGGGCGTCATATGCTGGGGGCATCGCCATGACACCAGAGCTCGAGGTGCTCCTCGAGGAGTCGCATCGCAGGGGCCACCGCAGCCACCAGTCGGACCTTCTATCGGCCTTCTATGGCGGGATTCTCGCGCTGCCCGAGGCCACTCCTGCCGCGGTGATAGCCAACCTCGTCATCACCGTGGACGGTGTGGCCACCTTTGACCGGGACCATGCGTCCGGCGCCGCCGCGGTGAGCCAGGGCTCCCGAGCCGACCGGCTGCTCATGGCGATGCTGCGGGCTGCCGCCGACGTCATCCTCATCGGCGCCACGACACTTCGCGTGACCGTCGGCCATCGCTGGACGGCGTCGGCTCCAGTACCCGAGCTGCGTGCCGAGCTGGACGAGGCCCGCCGCCAACTGACCGGGGCGAGTGAACCACCCCACCTGGTTGTGGTCTCCGCAGGCGGTGACATCCCGCTTCACCATCCCGGCCTACAGGTACCCGGCGCCCGGGCGATGGTCATCACTACCGAGCAGGGATCCCGCCGCATGGGGCCGCCGGGGAAGGGAATCCGCGTCGTCGTTGCCGGCGAGGGGGGGGCTGTGCCTCCGGCCGAGATCATGGCCATCATTCAGCGGGAGATGTCCCCCCGGCTGCTGCTCACAGAGGGTGGCCCGGGGCTGCTGGGGAATCTGTTGTCGGCGGGCCTGGTCGACGAGCTTTTCCTCACCCTCACTCCGGTGATCGCGGGGCGAACCTCCGCCAGCGTCCGGCCCGGTCTCGTCGACGGATTCGCATTCTCCGCCGGCGAGGCGCCCCGCCTATGGCTCCTCTCGCTGCGGATGGCTCGGGACGGGGCACTCTTTTTCCGGTACCGGCTTCGCTGATCGCTCCCGCAACGGCGGGTATGTCATTGGCGGCCGGCGCCCGAAGCCATCGGGATGGGCTGTTAATATGCGGCTCGCCATGAGCGTGACCATCCTCGTCGGCGGTCAGTGGGGCGATGAGGGCAAGGGGAAGGTCATCGACCTCCTCGCCGGGAGCGTCGACCTGGTGGTGCGCTCACAGGGTGGAAACAATGCCGGTCACACGGTGGTGGCCAATGGCGAGGCACACAAGTTTCACCTCATTCCCAGCGGCATTCTCAACCCCGCGACGACGTGCGTCATCGGTCACGGCGTCGTCGTCGACCCCAAGGCCTTCATAAGTGAGCTGGACGGTCTGGCCGCCAGGGGCATCAGCACGAAGAACCTCGTCATCAGCGAGCGAGCCCATATGGTCATGCCCTATCACCCCATGCTCGATCGGCTGGGCGAGCAACAGCGCGGCGACGACAGGCTGGGAACGACCTGGAGGGGCATAGGTCCCGCCTACGAGGACAAGGTGCGCCGCATCGGCTTTCGCGTGGGGGATCTGCAGAAACCCGTCTTCCTCGAGAAGAAGCTACGCTTCGTTCAGCGTCTCAAGAATGAGACCCTGACCAGGCTCTATGGGGCCGCGGCACTGGATGAGAGGGCCATCCTCGACGAATACCTCCACTACGCAGAGCGCCTCGAGCCCTATGTGCGCGACATCTACGACATTGTCCAGCCTGCACTGGCGGCCGACAGGCGGATCCTGCTCGAGGGCGCCCAGGGGGCCATGCTGGATCTCGATCTCGGCACCTACCCCTACGTGACCTCATCATCGCCGACGGCGGCGGGGGCCTGCGTGGGCAGCGGGATCGCGCCCAGGGCGGTGACGCGCACGGTGGGTGTCTTCAAGGCATACACAACCCGCGTCGGCTACGGCCCCTTTCCCAGCGAGCTCTCCGGCGACCTCGGTGAGCAGCTCCGCGGCCGGGGCGAGGAGTACGGAACCACGACGGGACGCGCTCGCCGTGTCGGCTGGTTCGACGCGGCGGTGGCGGGCTACGCCATCAACACCAACGGGATCGATAGCATCGTCCTCACCAAGGTCGATGTCCTCGACGACCTGGAGTCGGTGCGGGTCTGTACCCGGTATGTGAGCAAGGGGGAGGTCTGGGATCACCCGATGGCCAACATCTCCCATCTGAAGCATTGCGACCCGGTCTACGAGGACCTGCAGGGATGGAAGACCTCAACCAGGGAATGTCGGCGTTTCGAGGATCTGCCCAGCGCCTGCCGCCGCTACATAGAGCGCCTCGAGGAGCTCTGTGGGGCCCCGGTCGACGTCGTCTCCGTGGGCCCCGATCGTGAGCACACCCTGGTCCGGCGCCCCCTCATCTAGCTGATATCCTCGCCGGGTTCTCCCAATGGCCGCATGTTCTCCTGCCATCGACTCCGGGCGCCGATCCCCATGGCGACGGGCCGGGCCGTGCCGGCGACCCTGCGGCATTGGTGCCACGGCGTTGGTGATGGCGGCCTCGCTCCAATTCGCCGCAGTGGCTCCCGCGGGCGCGGCATGGAACCTCGCCGGTCCCCTGCCCGGTCTGGTGAAGGGACGGATCTGGAGTGTGGCGATCAGCCCTGGCTCCCCCGCCATCGCCGTGGCCGGCACGGACCAGGGCATCTTCCGGACCCTCGACGCGGCCAGGACGTGGGAGCCGGTCGGCCTGGCCGGGAGGAGGGTATGGGCCGTGGCCTTCGACGCCCGCAATGCCAATGTGGTCTACGCGGGAACCGCCGGCCTGGGCATTCAGAGGAGCGTTGACGGGGGGGCGAGCTGGCTGGACGCCTCCAGCGGCCTCTCCGACCGGAATGTCCGGTCGTTGGCCACCGGGCTCGACGGCATCGCAGCGGGCACCGGTGACGGGGTGGCGTTGAGCGCGGACGGCGAGCACTGGCGTGGTGGCGGCCCCGGCGACCAGCTCCACGGTTACTCGATCAGCTCCGTCGCAGTTGCCGCCAACGCTCCTCAATTCACCGTGATCGCCGGCGCGGACAGCGGGGACCTGAGCAGGGGGTTTCTCTTCCGGAGCACCCCTGGGGGCGCTTGGGAGGTGGCTCAGGCGGGACTGCCGGCCAACGCCATCATCTCGGCTGTGGCCGCCGGCCCGCTGTCTCAGGCCGTGACCAGGCGGCCGCTGGTCCTCAACACCAGCAAGGGAACATACCGAAGCGGCGATTCAGGCAACAGCTGGACGGAGAGTGGAGGCATCCCCAAGGATCCCGCCCCCATCAGCCTCACGACAGCCGCCTTCAGCCCCGCCGATCCCAATCTCGTTTACGCCGCCGCGGATTCGGGTGGGAGCGCGGGCGGGGAGCTTATGCGCTCCACAGATGGCGGAGGGTCCTTCAACCCGGCCTCCCAGGGGCTCCCGGATCGGTACCGCAACGTCGCCGGTATCAGCGTGGCGGCCACGTCCCCCCCGCAGTTGCTGGCCGCGCTCAACGACCCGGGCGGGGGAAGGCTGTTCGCTGAAACCGATGGCTCCGCACCGTCGCCGCCCTCGCTGGTGCCGGAGGGCACCGCCGCCCTTCCCCCGCCTGCCGCGGTGGCCGCGCCGGTCCCCTCCGGCTCGAGGCCGCGCCCCACGCCGGCGCCGACTCCCTCAACGCCCGGGCCCGTGGCGCGCTTCGCCGGCTCGGCCTTCCACTGGCCGAGCCCGCTGATCTTCGAGCTGCTGCTCGCCGCCCTCATCACCCTCGTCGCCCTCCGCTGGCGCCATCACTATCTCGACATCGAGGGGCCGCCCTGATCGCCGAGGTGCAGCCCTCCTTTCTACTTGCCTTTTTGGCCGGATTGGCCTCGATCCTGTCACCGTGCGTGTTCCCGCTCATGCCGGTCTATGCGGCCTACCTGGGTGGCCGGGCGGGAGCGGCCCCGACGCCCACCACCCCGGCCCTCGAGCCCGACCAGGAGCCGGTGGGCCGGCGGCCGCGGGTCGCGGCGCCGGTGTTCGGCAATGGGGTCGCCTTCGTCGCCGGGTTCAGCGCCGTCTTTGTTCTGCTGTTCTATCTGTTGAGCGCCCTCGAGGTGACCCTGTTCGTGCGGCACAGGCGCGAGGTCAATTTCGTCGCGGGAGCGATCATCGTCGTCTTCGCCCTGCAGACCCTGGGGGTGCTCCGGTTGGGCTTCCTCATGCGGGAGAGGCGGTTGCATTCCCGACCGGCAATGGGCCTGGCCGGCAGCTTTGTCCTGGGTATCACCTTCGCCGCCGGTTGGACCCCCTGCATCGGACCTCAGCTTGCGGCGATTCTCCAGGTGGCCGTGAACGGAGGGTTCGGGGGCTTTCCCTTCATGGTCACCTACTGCCTGGGCCTGGCCGTCCCGTTCCTGGTCGTGGCAACCCTGGCGGACCGCCTGCAGGGCACCCTGCGAGCCATAAATCGGCATCTCGGGGCGATCAACCTGATGGCGGGTTTCCTGCTCCTGGTGTTCGGGTTCCTGCTGATGTCAAACCGGATCACGTTCCTGAACCGGTACGCGATTCAATCGCCGTTCGACCTCTGAACCCCAGCAGCAGCCATGGGAAGGCCAGTCCCAGGAGGATGCTGCCGGCGCGGATCAACAGCGTGCGCTCGGCCTTGAGGACATTGTCTATGGGCCGCATGGGCGAGGACAGCTGGGCGACGGCACAGGGAGCGCCGTCCTCGAACTGAATGGGAAACCCCACCACCAGCTGAGGGCCGTCGCCGCCGTCCACCGTCTCCGGCGCCGATTCCACACCGGCAAGGGCGCGCCTGAGGGCCGCCGGTGACAGGCGCGGGAACGCCGGGGCCGCCGTTCCCGGCGGCGGCGTGTCGGACCCCGAGACGGGCAGGAGCCGGCGATCGTAGATCACGGCCAAGACGTCGCGGCCGCCGACCCCGGTCACCGCCGTGGCCAGCTGCCTGGCGGCGTTGGACACGGATAGGTCGTTGCTGCCGGGGCCGCAGAGCTGGCCCCGAGCCGCCTGCGACCGGAGCCGGGGGATCCGCTCGAAGTCCGCCCGGGCGGTGCTCAGCTCCTCCCTGAGCCCCGCCGTCCTGGTGTCGATGAGACTGTCCCGAAGGGCCGTGTATTGCGCGGTGCCCGCCGCCAGAAGGACCACGGCGAGCACGGCCACGGCAGTGAAAGCCCGCTGCCACCGCGCTGACGAGAACGCTCTCCGCAGGCGCCCGAGGCTCAGGTCGGGCATGGTTGCCGCGGCGCGCGATCGGGCGGGGCCCACGCCGGCGCGGCCATCGATCGAGTATAGGGGCGCCCCGTCCGGTTCGACCGCGCTGGCTATGCTGGCCGCCACGTGATCGAGCGTCTCAACATGATCCGCAGACCCGGCCCCTTGGTGGCGGTGTCCCTCGTCTATCTCGCACTCGCCTCGGGTCTCATGATCTGGCGGGGCATATCCGTGTCACCGGACTATCTGCTCGTCCTCATGGTGCCCCTGGCCGTCCTCAGTGGGCGGCTGAGCCGCTTCCTCCGTGATTGGGTGCCCTTCGTGGCCATATTCCTCGGCTGGGAGGCGATGCGGGGGATCGCTCCCAGGCTGGGAATCGCCCCCCACGTGGCCGACCTGGCCCAGGCGGAGCTCTGGCTATTCGGCGGCCATCTTCCGACCCAGGTGCTGCAATCGCTGACCGCGGGGGCCGCGGAACACCCGGCGGCCGTCGTTGCCACCGTCGTCTACTTCTGCCATTTCGTTTTTCCTCTCGGCGTGGGCCTCGTGCTCTGGCTGGTCGATCGCAGGCAGTTCCTCCGCTACACGACCTGTCTGATGGCCATGGCCCTGGCCACCTTCATCATCTTTCTGCTCGTTCCCACCGCCCCCCCCTGGTACGCCGAGGGCGACGGTCTGCTCCATGGGTTTCGCAAGCTGATCGACACGGCCCTGCCCAGCGAGGTCAGCCCCTACTACCATTCCCTCAACCCCAACCCGGTGGCGGCCTTTCCCTCACTTCATGCCGCCTTTCCCTTCCTGAGCTTCCTGGCGCTGCGACCCGTGTATGGCCGGGCCTCCTGGTTGGCCCTCGCCTGGTGCCTGTTGGTGTGGCTCAGCGTCGTCTACCTCGGCGAGCACTACGTCCTGGACGTGATCGCAGGTGTCGTCCTGGCGGCCGGTTCGTGGTACGTCCTGATGCGAGTTGCCGCGCCCCGGATTCCCGCGTTGCGCTCCGAGCCGATCGCTCCCGAGGGCGACGGCGCCTCCGAGAGGATGGTGGACCGGGTTGCCTGAGCCGGCGGTGCCGGGCTCGCCGGCGGTTGACGGGGATGAGGCATCTCCCCTGCGCCGGCTTCCCGCGGGCCTGAGTGCCGCCGAGGTCCACTCGCACACTCTGGCCAGCGACGGCATGGTGACGGCCGACCAGCTGGTGCTCGCGGCATCCGCCGTGGGACTTGGCGCTCTGTGCATCACCGATCATGACACCCTCGGGGTGACGCCGCAGGCGGTCGAGCTGGGCCGGGTGGTCGGGGTCGACGTGGTGTCGGGCCAGGAGATCACCACGGCGATGCCGCCTGGCATCCACCTTGCCGGGCTCTTCCTGGATCGTCCCGTCCGCATGCACATGTCTCTGGAGGACACCATCGACGCCATTCACGACCAGGGCGGCCTGGCCCTCCTCTGCCATCCCTTCATGCCAACATGGTTTGCCTCGATCACGCCGGGGCGGGCCAGGCGCCTGCTGGAGCACCGCCGCCTCGACGGTATCGAGCTCCGCCATACGGCGCCCATGCTGCCGGGGGGCTGGGGCCGGCTCGACAACTTTTATGCCGAGCATCGCTTGCAGCTGGGGGCCGCCGTGGGAGCCGGGGACAGTCACTTCGGAGCCGGCGATCTCGGGCGGCTGGTCACCCTCTTCCCGGGGGCGGGCGCCGCCGCTCTGCGCCTGGCGATCGAGTCGGGCACCACCTCGCCGTTCCGGGGCATCCGGCCTCGAGGCCCCTCCCTGCGCACCCGGCTGGCCCAGCAACAACGTTCCATGATCTGGCTGGCGGGAGAGCGCCGCGCGGGCAGGGTGGGACATGGTGCCGGCCCTGGCCAGGGCCGCCCGTGTAAGCCGGCCGGCTGGCATCGCGATCGTGGGCCCGTTTGACGGATCGGGCACCGTCGCCTATCATCCACTTCACTCTCATCTGCCGCGGCCAGTTCGGCACGGAGACACATCTGCAGGTACCCGCAATTGCCCCCCGATTCGTGGCGATGCCGTATACTCCGCCGCAGCCTAGCTAGCACACATTCATCGCTCGTTCAACATCCAGGAGGAAGGACATGACTCGGAAGCTCGTAGGACAACTCTTCATGACGGGTGCCGTCGCCGCCGCGATCGGCATCAGCCCACTCGTCGCCACCGCACAGGTCAATGTGCCCTGCACCAACTTCGGTGACGGTTCCAACGGCGCAAATGGTGCCGCACCGACGGTCTGCAGCACCAGCACCACGCACTCGGCGAGCGCCAACGCCTTCAACGTCGGCAACACCAACCGGCCCGTCGGCAGGGTTCAAGGCAACGGCTTCGTCATCAACGGCGGCCAGAGCAACACCGCCGCTGCGGCTGCTCAGACCGACAGCCAGAACGGCAGCTTCAACACCACCAAGGGTGCCGGTCACGCGACTGTGAGCCATCCCGTCGTGGTCGGCGGTCGGACCTTCGCGGCCAACGGGGTCGGCGGTGGTTCATTCGTCTCGCTCGGCGTGGGCGGTGCCTCGAACACCGGCGGCGGCCCGCTCGCCCCGTAGTCTCGTAGGTCAACAGGCTCAAGGCAGGGCGCCCGGCATTTCTTGCTGGGCGCCCTGTAGTTAATGGCCCTCCGGGCGCTCCACAGGCCGAGGTGGGGCAACCTGACGGGCAAGGGTCAGGTTCCACCATGCCGGTAAGTGCCGGTAAGATAGTGTGGCTCGATGCATTTTGAGT
>JBHELP010000149.1:0-3730 GCA_046263035.1 Candidatus Dormibacteria bacterium
GCCCGGCTGCCCGCTGCGGTGGTCGCCGCCCTGCGCATGCTGCGCCGCTTCCGCCCGGACGTGGTGGTGGGCACCGCCGGGTACGTCTGCGTCCCCGTGATCATCGCGGCACGACTGTTTCGGGTTCCCTTCGTGCTTCTCGAGCAGAACGCCCATCCGGGCCGTGCCATACGGATCCTGTCCCGGCGCGCCAACCTGGTGGCGTCGTCGTTTGCTGAGACGGCCCGGCATCTGCCCGGCGTGCGGGTTGTCGACACGGGCAACCCCGTACGCCCCGAGGTGGCCCGGGATGCACCCGCACCCCTGCGCGACCGCTGCCGGCACATCCTGGTCATGGGCGGGTCGCAGGGGGCGCGGCGCCTCAACGACGCCGTCGCTGGCTTGATCCGTGAGCTGCTCGGGGAGTTCCCCGAGCTCGCCGTCACCCATCAGTGTGGTGCGCTCGATGCCGAATGGGCCGTGCCCGCCGCAGCGGCGCTTGCCGCCGAGGTACGGGGGCGCTACACGGTGTCACCGTTCATCGACGATGTCGCCGGCGCCATCCGGGAAGCGGACCTGGTGGTCATGCGCGCCGGTGGCTCGTCGCTGGCGGAGTGCAGCGCCCTCGGCCGGCCGATGATCCTGGTGCCCTACCCCCATGCCGGGGGGCACCAGGCCCACAACGCCGAACCGTATGTTCGGGGTGGCGCGGCGCTGCTGATTCGCGACGAGGAGTGCAGCGCTGTGCGTCTCGGTGCAGAGATCTCCCGGCTTGTCGGCGATGTCGGTCGCTGGCGCACCATGGCCGAGGCCAGTGCCGGGATGGGGAGGCCGGATGCCGCCGAGCGTGTCGTGGCTCTCCTCGGCGAGGCGGTCCGCGGATGAAGGCTGTGCGATGGTGAGTAGTAGGCAGGGGCACATACATGTGCTGGCTATTGCCGGGTACGCGGCCAGCGGAGCGGCGCTCCTGGCCAGGCAGCAAGGCCATCTGGTGACGGGATCCGACGAGCACGCCTACCCACCGGTGTCCGACACCCTGACGGCAGCGGGAATCCCCTGGGCCAATCACTACGCGCCGGAGAACCTGGATCGGTTCGGCACCCCCGACCTGGTGGTGGTGAGCAACACCGCCCGACCGCACAACGTCGAGCTGGCCGCCGCCCGGGAGAGGGGATTGCCCATCACCAGCGAGGCGGAATTCTTTGTCAGCCTCACCGGTGACCGGGTCCGGGTGGCGGTCTGTGGGACGCATGGCAAGTCGACGACGGCCGCGCTGCTCGCACACATGCTGGACCGCTGCGGCATGGATCCGGGCCTGCGCCTGGGCGCGGTGTCGCTCGACTTCGGCGCCACTGCCCGTCTGGGCACCGGCCCCTTCATCTTTGAGGGCGATGAGTACGCCACGGCACCCTGGGATCCCCGGCCAAAGTTCTCGCATGTGCATCCGCGGGCCGTCTGCGTGACCTGTGTCGAGCACGACCACCCGACCTCTACCCGACCTTCGAGGATTACCGCCGGTGCTTTGTCGAGCTCGTAGGCGGACTCCCCGCCGAGGGCCTGCTGGTGCTCTGTGCCGATGATCCGGAGGCGGTCGCGCTGCAGGCGCACACCAGTTCTCCGACGGCCACCTACGGAGAGGCGCAGGGAGCCGGCTGGCAGGTCGTACCCGGCAAACGCACATCGCCCGTGACCGTCGACGGCGTGCATGGTGAGCTGCAGCATTTTGACGTCCGGTCACCGGATGGTGAGAACCTGCCCGTCGCGCTCACCTTCCCCGGGGCACACAGCCGGCTCAATGCCACGGCGGCACTGGCGCTGGCCGACCACCTGGGGGCGCCGCTGAGCACCTGCGTCTCCGCCTGCTCGAGCTTCCGGGGTCCGGCTCGGCGTTTCCAGGTGCTCGCCGACATTGATGGGATCAGCGTCGTCGACGACTATGGGCACCATCCCACCGAGGTGGCGGTCACTGTTGCCACGGCACTGGAGCGCTATCCCGGCAGGCGCCTCATCACCGTCTGCATCCCCCACACGTACTCCCGCACCCGGCTCTTCCTCGACCACTATCGGCGCTGCTTCATCGGCTCCGACATGGTCGTCCTCGGGCCCATCGAGGCGGCGCGGGAGCGCCACCTGCCGGCCACCATCTCCAGCGAGGACGTGGCGGCGGAGGTGCGCGCCTCGCCGGAGGAGACGGACGAAGTCCACGTGGTCGACAGTGCCGAGGCGGCCATCGACACCGTGGCGCCACGGGCACGGGCCGGCGACGTCATCCTCTGCATCAGCCTGGGCGGCTTCGAGGGCTTCGCAGAGCGTCTGGTGGCGGCGCTGCCCTCCCGCGGCCATGGCTAGCGGCGCCGGGCGCGGGAGCCCGCCCCTCGGGGCTGCGCGGCCGGTTGACTCGCGGGACTGGCTCGACGTCGAACGTGAGGTGCGCCGCGACGAGCCCTTGGCCCGGCACACCCAGTTCGGGATCGGCGGTCCCGCGCAGTGGTTTGCCCGGGTCGGCGACCCCGGGCGACTCGCCGAGCTCTTGCGCCGCTGTGCCGAGACGGCCATCCCGCTCACCGTTCTCGGCGCCGGCAGCAACACGCTGGTTCTCGACGCGGGCGTCGCGGGTCTGGTGGTGAAGCTCATCGACCGCCGCCTGCGGGTGCGGGCTGAGGCCATGGTGGAGCTCAGTGGCGGTTACATGATGCCAAGGGCGGCCCTCGACTGCGCCAGACAGGGGTATGCCGGGCTGGAGTTCGGCATCGGCATACCGGGGACGTGTGGAGCCAGCGTCGTCGGCAATGCCGGGGCCTTCGGCCGGGAGATGGGTGATGTGCTGGTCGACTGTGATGCGCTCACCCCTCGCGGTGATGCGCTCACGCTCAGCGCCGCCGAGTGCCGTTTCGGCTACCGCGATTCACGATTCAAGTCGGACCTCGGCGGCCACACCGTGGTGGCGGCGCGATTCACCGTCCACAGGGAAGACCCGGCGGCGATCCGGAGTCGCACCGAGACGATCCAGGCGGAGCGCAAGGCATCTCAGCCGATCGGCCGGCGCAGCCTGGGCTCGGTCTTCAAGAACCCTCCCGGAGACTTCGCCGGACGCCTCATCGAAGCCGCCGGCCTCAGGGGCCGGCGGTTGGGCGGCGCCCAGATCGCCCCCACCCATGGGAACTTCATACTCAATCTCAGAGATGCCAGCGCCGCGGACGTTCTCGGCCTCATGCGGCTGTCCCACGACACCGTTCGCGAGCGGTTCGGAATCGAGCTGGAGCGTGAGATCGCCATCCTCGGCGCAGGAGCCGAGGACGCTGCCGTTCGGTGACCGGACGTTGTTGAGCCGGTCCGTCGCCGTGGTCTGCGGGGGGCGGGGCGGTGAGAGCGACGTCAGCCGCAACAGCGGCTCCCAGGTGAGCGCCGCGCTGTCCGGTCGCGGGTACGACTGCACGCTGGTTGAGGCCGGGGAGGATCTCTGGAGGACCCTTCGCGACGGCGGGTTCGCCGTCGCCTTCCTGGCCCTGCATGGCCGCCACGGTGAGGACGGGACCGTGCAGTCGGTCTGCGAGCTCCTCGGTGTCCCCTACACCGGCAGCGGTGTGCTGGCCAGCGCCCTCTGCTTCGACAAGGTCATGGCCAAGAGGGTCCTGGCGGCGGCCAGCCTGCGCACGCCGCCCTGGAGGGTGGTTCTCCGCGGTCTCGGCGGCCCGGAGAGCGCGGCCGCCATGGAGGCAGCGGCCGGGGAGCTGGGGTTGCCCATGGTGGT
>JBHELP010000150.1:0-7260 GCA_046263035.1 Candidatus Dormibacteria bacterium
GACGTAGCCCTGTTCGAGGAGCCGCTCGACGGTCCAGTGCTCGATATGGCGGGCGATGAATCGATCGATGCCCGGACTGAGGGGCAACCGACCCGTCAGCGAGCTGAAGACCCGGGGGAGGATGGGAACGCCGACGTCGAGGCGGGGGTCCACCCCGGCCTCGAGCCAGGCGCTCTCCAGGGCCCGGTCTCCATTCCCGCTGAGCCGCGGCCCCATCTGGCCATCCGGCCGGCGGACGATCAGGCCGGCTCGCCGCAACCGGGCCATCCGGGTGAGGAATAGGGTGCTGGCGGGGACATCCCCGGGAGCAACGGCATTGAGGTCGCCCAGGATGAGATGTGGCATCGGCGTTCCCCCACGCGTGGCGTCGAGCACGAGGTTGATCTCGCGCAGGCGCCGCACCTCGCCATTGGCCTTCTCCCCAAAGCTGGCGATGAGGTGCACACAATGAAGTCGCAGCGTTGAACCTCCTGGAGCCACCACATCGCATTCCAGGTGACTGCGCAGCATGTGGCCACGGTGCTGGTGGTTCTGCCAGCGCAGAAGCGGAAGGCGGGTCAGGAGGGCGAGGTTGAGCGCGGACCGACGGTCGCTCGGCGGCCCGACGATGGCGCGCATCCCCAGCTCTGCGGCAAGGCGATCGACGAAGTCGAGGTCACTGGCCTCCTGCAGTGCGATGACGTCGGCCCCGGCGCGCTTGAGCACGTCGGTGATCAGCTGCTGCCGGCGGGCCCCCCCGAACAGCAGGTTGTAGGTCAGGACACGCAGTCTCCGCGGTCGAGGATCGGCCGGCGGGCGTCGTCGGGGGACGGGCATGGATCCGACTTAGAATGCCATGCGATGGCTCAAACCCGTGGCTCACCATGGGAACGGCGCCGCAAGCCGGTCAGAGAGCTGTTCTTTCTCGACCGCCTCTCCCTGCCGACGGTTGTCGCCGTCCTCATCGCGGTCGCCGCCGCCGCCGCCGCCGTGGGCAGATTGGCACTGCTCACGCACATTCATTTCGCCACCGAGCGCGACGCCGGCGAGCAGCTCAACCCGTTTGCCGCCTTCCTGGGAGCAGGGTCCGGCGTATTCACAGCCGCTCCGGGATGGCTGGCCACCCTGTTCTTCATCTACGCGCTCGTCCGGCTCGAGGGGGCGCCCCTTGAGCCTCCACCGGGCGCCATACCCCCCGAGCGACGCAGCGTCTCGCAGCTGCGGGCGGGGCTGCGGGCGGAGTTCCGCCTGGTGCGCCTGGCCCTGGTGGGCCTGTCACTTATCGCCACCATCGACACGGTGAGGGCCCTTGAGTACGTGCTCGCCTCATTCCGCGGCAACACGGTGGCTCATGACAGCCTGCTCCTGACCCTCGCCGAGGCGGGCGGGCTGCTGGCCGCCGCCCTCACGCTGGCCATCTGGGTGTGGCGGTTCCGGGCCGAGCTGGAACACCTGGGGGCGCTCTCTAGATTTTGATCTAGAGCCCAGCCTGCAGCTTCCCCCAGCCTGCAGCTTCCCAGGTACGGGCGGCATCCCGGAGCGCTCGGCGGGGCTCACATCCGCAGAGGTGCCCCTTCGCGACCTCTGCTTTCGGGCTATGTCAGGCTCTGCGCTCGACCACGTAGTCGCAGATCCGCTCCAGGGTGTCGCGGGGCGCGGAGGCCGGGAATGCGGTGATCTCCTCGCGGGCCAGGCGGGCGAATCGGTGAGCGTCCCGCTCCGCTCGCTCCACGCCCGTTGAGGCCCGAACCAGGGCCACCACCTCTGCGTAGTGGCCGTCGTCATCGCCACCGGAGTCGAGGACACGGCGCAACCGGGGACCATTGACCGGATCGGCGAGGGCATACATCAGGGGCAGCGTCACGGTCCCCTGTCGCAGATCGGCGCCAACCGGCTTGCCTACCTCGGCGGCGGTCGCGGTGTAGTCCAGCACGTCGTCAGCGATCTGGAAGGCCATGCCCAGCTGGAATCCGTAGCGCTTGAGCGTCTCACGGCCCGTCTCGTCGAGACCGGCGACCACCGAGCCGCAATGGCAACAGGCGCTGAGCAGGGTGGCCGTCTTGCGCTCAATCTTGAGGTAATAGTCCTCCACCGACTGGTCGTAGTCGCAGCGGCTGGTCATCTGAAGCAGCTCACCCAGGCAGATGGTCATGACCGTGTTGCTGATCATCGAGTCAATGGCCGGGTCACGGATCGACGCCAGCAGATGGGCCCCCTTGGCGAAGTAGTAGCCACCGATGATGATGGCCGGGTTGGGGCCCACCGCCTCATGAATGGTGGTGATGCCACGCCGGGTTGGCGCCCGATCGATGAGATCGTCGTGCACCAGCGTCGCCGTGTGGATGAACTCTATCCCGACGGCGAGGTTGAACATGTGCTCCTCGTCCGCATCGCCCAGCTGAGCGCTGAGTATGACGAGCGCCGGTCGCAGTCTCTTGCCGCCGGCCCGAACGATGTGCTGCATGGGGTCGGCCATGGGGCCCAGGTCTCCGACCGCGGCATCGTGGAGACGGCGCTCGAACTCCTGGAGCTCGCCGGCTATGGATTCGAGAACATTCTCGGTGGAGACGCTCATCGGCCGGCCGCGGGCGCCTCCGCCCGCTCCGCCTCCCAGAGTGGCACCGTCCTGGGTGAGGGGAGGCCCGCGCCATAGAAGAGACGGGCGGAGTGGGCGAACCGCTCAGGGTGGGAGGTGACGATGAGCTCGGGTGGCTCCGAGCTTTCTGTCGCCTTGGCCTCCAGGCGGTTGGCCCTCAACACCCGGGATACACGTGACGCCGTGGTCTCCGCCGAGTCAACCACGCGGAGCCTCTCCCCCACCACGCGGGCCAGGGCCGGCTTCAGGAGCGGGTAGTGCGTGCAACCGAGCACCAGCGTGTCGGCACCCCAGCCGAACACCTCCTCCAGACACAGGCGCAGCGCGGCGTCGGCCCGGGGGGTGTCCGCCTCACCCGCCTCGACGATGTCGACGAGGTGGGGGGTTGCCAGACCGAGGACCCCAACTCCGGGGTTGGCCTCCTTGATGGCGTGCAGATACTGCTGGCTGGCCTGCGTGCCCTCAGTGCTGATGACGGCGACCCGTCCGTTTCGCGTCGCCTCGACCGCAGCCTGTGCACCGGGCGAGATGACGCCGACCACGGGAATGTCGAAGGCCTCGCGCGCGGCGTGGAGCGCCGCCGCGGTGGCCGTGTTGCAGGCGATGACCACCAGCTTGGTGTCGCGACTGACCAGGTGCTCGATGATCCGCAGCGCGTACCCGCGGACCTCATGCTGATAGCGGGGGCCGTAGGGGAAATGAGCCAGGTCGGCCAGGTAGATGAGGCGTTCCGCGGGTGCCTGGAGCGCCAGCTCCCTCAGCACGGTCAAGCCCCCGACTCCGGAGTCGAAGACGCCGACGGGACGTGGGTCGCTCATCTGGACGGCAGGATATCAGGGGGACCTTCGGCCTCCATCGCGAGTAGCACCAGGTAGCAGCAGGCCCATGGCCAGCACGTCGCGGTAGCCGTCCGGCATCAGTACCTGGTTTCGGCGCAGGCCCTCCTCCTCGAACCCAAGCCCCCTGTACAGCGCCACCGCCGCGACGTTGGTCGGAAAGACGTTGAGGCACAGCTTGGCCAGCCGGACCGTGATCGCCCACTCGATGGCCGTGTTCATCAGGGTGCGCCCCAGGCCGGTGCGCCGGTGCGGTCCGGCCACGATGATGGCGAGCTCTCCCAGGTGGCGGTGATACCGGGTTTGAAAGCGCTGAACGATCACGTTGCCTGCCACCCTCCCCTCGATCTCCAGGACCAGGGAGAGACCGCCTCCGTTGAGGATCCCGGCCAGGTTCAGGCTCTCCTCGAGAACGCTCCGGTCACCGGGCACGCCGGCGATGTGGATACCCTCCGCGGCCACGGCGTCGTGGAGGGCCACGATGTCGACGGCATCCGTCTCCAGCGCCGGCCGGATCAGGTACGGCACACCGCGAGAGCTGGTCCCCGAACGCCGCAGCAGTGACAGCCGCCCAGTCACCCCGCCAGGCGAATGTCCGTGGTTGCCCGATCGACCGTCAGCTCGGCGGCATCGGCCGCGACACCGGCGGTGTAGCGGGCGGTGTCCAGGGCCTCTCGGGCCAGCGTGGGCTGGAGAGCCTCCGCCGGGGCCCGCTCCGGCAACAGCCTCCGGTGAATGCGCGCGGCCAGGCCGCGCGCGCTCAGCACGCTCATGTGGCCGTGTCTCGGGTAGTCCCACACCTCGGCGTCCCAGCGGGCACCGAGCTCATGGATGGGGCCGGGGCCGACCACCGTATCCAGTCCAGCGCTGATGAGAGTCATGATCCCTCCCGCCGTGAGGGGCTTCAGATTGGCCGGCACCAGGGGGGCGAGGGAGGCGTCGAGGACCGCCCTGGCTGCGTCGGTGTCACTGCCCCAGACACCTCCGGAACCACCCACCAGGCCGATCTTCCGGCGTGCCCGCCCGGGCAGCCGCTCGAGAAAGGTGTGGGGAGGGTCGCAGAAGGGCACGACGGCGACCAGGCCGTCCACCTCAGTCTGCGCCGCCAGGAGCAGAGCGACGAGACCACCGAGGCTGAACCCCAGGATGAGGACGCGCGAGGTGAGGCGGCTGCGGCTCCAGGCTACGATGGCGGCGGCGTCCTCGACGGACTGACGGATGGAGCCGCGCACGAGCTCCAGGTCGGCGCCGAAGAATCCTGCTCCACTGCAGCGATCGCGCACCCTGCGCCGTAGATGGAAGGGCAGGTCGAGGCGGACGGCGTGGGCTCCCGAGGCGGCAAACATGCGTGCATAGCGCTCGTCGTAGATGGGGGCCGGAACGGCGAAGCCGTGGAGGATGAGAACGAGAGGCGCCTCGACGCCGGCAGGCTGAAGCCGGGCTCGGGCGATCAGCTTGGCGGCGCCGGGATGGCGTCCAGGTCCGGAGCTCGATCCCTCGAGGTCCACCAGGCGGGTTCCGTTCCCCCCGACACCGAGATGGCGGACGAGCTGAACGGGGCGAGGGTGGAGGACCCGGCTGTCACGCCAGAATCCCTCGGGGTCCACGGCCTCGAAGGTCAGGCCCTGGGGTACGTCGAAGGGCACCTTGCCCAGGCGCCAGTGGACGGCGGCGTCGAGGCTCCGTGCGAAGGGCGGGAAGAGACTGTGCTGCACGGCGTTGCTGCAATGGTAGTACTGCGGCGCGGGTGGTTCAGGGGGTGTGAAGGGGCCGTCCTCTGCCGCCACCGTGCCCCTGACACGCATCCGCCGGCCCGCCGCCCTGGATGTATGTCTGGTCGGGACAGCGCACAACATAGCCGGTGCCATCGGCGAACTCCACGGCGCAGCTGAAGTACGTGCAGAAGTCTCCCGGGGGTGTGGTGACCAGATTTGTGCCGCAGAAGGAGTACCCGTAGGGATTGCTCGGTGCACCGCAGGTGGACGCGCTCGGAGACGCCGTCGGGACGATCACGGGGGCCGGAGTCAGGACGGGCGTCGGGCGTGGCGTGGGAACCGGGGTGGCAACGCGAGTGGGTGGTTGGGTTGGCGGCGGAGTCTGTTCCGGCTCGCTGGTGGGGAGGGGCGTGAAGGTGGGCGATGCGACTGGAGACCTCACGACCCGGGGAGTTGTATGCGAACCTGTTCCGCTGGTGACCACCGCAATGAGGACGGCCCACACGGCTCCCGTGGCGGCGGTGATGGCCAAGCGCCGGCCATCCTTGATGGAGGACCTCTTCCAGAGCAGCCAGAGCCCCAACGGCGGCAGCAGGAAGCAGAGTGCAACTATCCAGCCGCTGCGCCGCCGCCAGGGATCGTGTTCGGGGTCCGGGGCCGGCCACGGCTCGACCGCACCCCGAGCCGGAAGAGGGCCCTCCGGTGGCCAGGGCGGGAGGCCGGAGGGCGGCCGTGCCGGGGGAAGTCCCGAAGGTGGAGGACCCGAGGGGGGCCAGGGCGGCCCCCCCGACGGGGGCACGTTCATGGCTCCTGCTCATCGGAGGACAGGAGGCAGGTCAGGGACATGCCACCCATGAACAGCGACCCCAGAAGCGCCACCGGCAATCTGGGCAGCAGACCCAGATCTCCAGGGTGGGCGATCATAACCAGCGTGAAGGTGACCAGCATGGTGATGACGGGAATGGACCAGATCCACAGGCTCCGGCCCGGTTGCGCGCCCACGGCACGCTCCAAGCGGCGCAGGCTCTCGGTGATGTGACCCGGGTGCCG
Source organism: Candidatus Dormibacteria bacterium (assembly GCA_046263035.1). Lineage (GTDB taxonomy): Bacteria > Chloroflexota > Dormibacteria > Aeolococcales > Aeolococcaceae > JBHELP01. The sequence continues at coordinate 6,177 of JBHELP010000150.1, forward strand.
ATCGCGGCCGTCCGGCGGGGCCCCGGCCTGGGCGTTCGCGGGGGTTTCGCCTGCAGGCCTGTCGCGAGCCACCGGCGACGGTGCTTCGCCCTGCAGCGGAGGCATTGCGTCATCCTATCCGTCGGGACCGCACGCGGAGGCGCCACTCAAAGCGTCAGGATCGGATGATCAAGCTCATAAGCTCCCCAGGACCATCATGAACCAGGATTCGTGGACCGCCGTCGACGGCTACCTCGCCGGGGCCCTCCTGGCCTCAGACCCCGTGCTGGAGCAGGCACTCCGTTCCAGCGATGCAGCCGGCCTCCCCGCCATCCAGGTTTCCCCCCTCCAGGGCAAGCTTCTGCATCTCCTGGCTCGAGCTCAGGGCGCACGCCGGATCCTCGAGATTGGCACGCTGGGCGGCTACAGCGCCATCTGGCTCGGCCGGGCGCTGCCGGCGGACGGCCGGCTGGTCACGCTCGAGATGGATGCCCGGCACGCCGAGGTGGCCCAGGCCAACATCGACCATGCCGGTCTCTCCCGCATCGTCCACCTCCGGCTGGGACCGGCACTGGAGACGCTGCCCCGGCTTGTGGACGAGGGTGCCGGCCCCTTCGATCTGGTCTTCATCGATGCGGACAAGGCGCTCATACCCGAATACTTCACGTGGTCGCTGAGGCTGGCGCAAGCGGGCAGCATGATCATCGTCGACAACGTGGTGCGCGGGGGGGCCGTCCTGGACGCGAGCAGCGGCGATCCTGATGTTCAAGGGCTGCGTCGCTTCAACGAGCAGCTGTCCACAGAGCCGCGCGTCACCGCAACAGCCCTTCAGACGGTGGGTGGCAAGGGTTGGGACGGCTTCACCCTGGCCCTGATGATCGCGCAGGAGTGGGGGTGACGCTCCTCCGCAAGCTCAGGACGACGCCGGCGCAGATGGCCGTGACGATGACGCCGAAGGTGATGCCGGTGATGCGAAGGCCCACCAGCTGAATGGCAAGCCCGGCGGCAACCACGGGCAGGGCGAGCGCGCAATAGAGAACGACGAAGAAGCTGGAGGCAACCCCACCGCGCTGTTCCAGAGGCGTGAGCGCGTTGAGGGCGGCGA
>JBHELP010000151.1:0-5256 GCA_046263035.1 Candidatus Dormibacteria bacterium
GTGCCCGACGACGGTGCCGTGTGCACGGTCGCCACAACGGCGCCGCGGCGGATCGCCCGGCCGGCACCCTGGTGACCGAGATTCAGATCACCCTGGTGACGGTCTTCGGCGGCTAGAGGCCTGCTCATCACCGCGGCCTGGGGGCGAGAGCCGGTCACGGATGGCCTCCAGGCGCTGGGCCAGCTCCAGCTCGGCGCCACGATCCCGGGGCTCGTAATAACGGTGCCCGGTGAGCTCGTCGGGGAGATGCTGCTGGTCGGCTACTCCCCCCTCGTGGTCATGGGCGTAGCGGTAGCCCTCTCCGAACCCGAGGGAGCGGTTGAGCGACGTCGACGCGTTACGCAGGTGCAGAGGCACCGGCTGGTGCAGGGTCCGACGGACATCCTCCAGAGCAGCGCCGTATGCACGGTAGGCGGAGTTGCTCTTGGGGGCCAGGGCGAGGTACAGGGCGGCCTCGGCGAGCGGAAGGTAGCCCTCGGGCATGCCGATGAAGTGGGCCGCCTCCTGGGCCGCGATGGCCAGCGGCAGCGCCTGGGGATCCGCGAGCCCCACGTCCTCGGCGGCGAGGATCACCATGCGGCGCGCCACAAAGAGTGGATCCTCGCCGGCCTCGAGCATCCGTGCCAGCCAGTACACGCTGGCGTCGGGGTCGGACCCCCGCATCGACTTGATGAAGGCGGAGGCGAGCCAGTAGTGTTGGTCGCCGGCACGGTCGTAGAGGAGTGCCGGCTGCTGGAGTGCTTCCTCGACGTCGGCAACTGTCACCCGGCGGCCACGCTGCCCCGCCACCGACATCACGGCCAGCTCCAGGGCGTCGAGAGCGATACGGGCATCGCCGCCGCTGCGCGTGGCCAGAGCCTCCTCCACCCCGGGCTCCAGCTCCGCACCGATGGCGCCGAGCCCACGGTCGGCGTCGCCCATGGCGCGGCGCAGGAGTGTGCGGACGTCCTCGGCGGTGAGGGCCTCCAGCCGCACCACGCGTGCCCGCGAGAGCAGTGCGGCATTGAGTTCGAAGCTCGGATTCTCCGTGGTGGCGCCGAGCAGGCGCACCACCCCGCTCTCGACGTGGGGAAGGACGGCGTCCTGCTGTCCCTTGTTGAAACGATGGATCTCGTCGATGAAGAGAAGCGTCGGCCGGCCCATCCGTCGCCTCTCTCGGGCCCGTTCCATCACCCGCCGCAGGTCGGCCACGCCCGCCGATGTGGCACTGACCGGTTCGAAGGCCGAGCGCGTCATGGCGGCGACCACGGTGGCCAGGGTGGTCTTTCCGGTGCCCGGTGGGCCCCAGAGGATCAATGAGGGCAGCTGGTCGGATTCCACCGCTCGCCGCAGGAGACTGCCGGGGCCGATGACGTGCTGCTGTCCGGCGAACTCCTCCAGCGTCGTGGGACGCATGCGTGTCGACAGCGGCACGCGACCCACGGGCTCGCCGTCGCCCCATGCTGTCCCGGAAAGGGCCATGGGTGCCCGTGCTCCGAAGAGGTCCATCTCCGGCTCGGTCACACCTTGACTCTAGGGAAGCCGGAGGCGTGCCGGACGTGGACTCCAGGGAAGCCGGAGCGGTACCGGACCGGGTCTCCAGGGAACGCCAGAGGAAGTACCGGACAGGGACTCCACGGAGGCCGGATGAGTGCCGGACAGGCGCCCCGCGTGATTCATCATGGAGGCATGCCTTTGGAGACGGAGATCATGGCCGAGGTAGGGCGGGCCATCGCCGCCATCTCCGGCTACGGAGAGTTCCACGTGGATGCCATCTCCCGGGAGCTCGGCTGGAACGTCGAGCGCAACCGGACACGCGTCGCCCAGCTGGTGCGCAGCATGATCAAGCTCGGTTATGTCGACGCCCGAGCGGAGGACCGGGCACGGGGCGTCGCACCTCCTCGGGTGCTCGGGCTGAGCGCGGCGGGGCGCCAGTGGCTGCGGTCCCGATCACCGACGTGAGCGGAGGCCATTACTTCGACAGCGATCCCGCCGTGGCCTCGCGGCCCGACGTGGTACGACTGTCGCTACCCGACGTCAGCATCGAGCTGGCCACCGACCGAGGAGTTTTCTCGCGGCTGGGGGTGGACAGGGGGACCGAGCTCCTTCTCCGCGAGGCGCCGGCACCACCGGTGGAGGGCGACATCCTGGATCTCGGGTGCGGGTACGGGCCGATGGCCGTCGTCATGGCCCGGCGGTCTCCAGCGGCTCGCGTATGGGCGGTCGACATCAACAACCGCGCCCTGGAGCTGGTGCGGGCCAACGCCCTCCGGGCCGGCGCCCCCAACGTGACCGCGGCGAGGCCGGATGAGGTACCGCCCGACCTCAGGTTCGCCGCCCTCTATTCCAACCCGCCGGTCAGGATCGGCAAGGAGCCGTTGCGGAACCTGCCGACCACCTGGGTCGATCGCCTCCAACCGGAGGGAAGCGCCGTGGTTGTCGTTCACCGTCACCTGGGATCCGACTCGCTGGCACGGTGGCTGCGTGAGCGCGGTCACGCCGTCGAAAGGCTGCGGTCCCGAACCGGATACCGCCTTCTGCGAATCCTCCCACTCCCGGCGCGGTAGCCCTCCGAGCGGGCATGATTGCGCCCCATGGTCCTCACTGAACCCGGCGGCATGCTCGCCGTCATCCACGTCGGCATCGATCCCATCCTCTTCCGTATCGGCGGGCTGGCCGTCCATTGGTACGGCATCATGTACGCGGTCGCCTTCGCAGTCGCCTTTCGCTACGGGGTGCTTCCCCATCTGCGCTCCCGCGGAATACCGCAGCCCGTCATCGAGCGCCTCACCGCATGGACCATCCTCTGGGGGCTGCTCGGCGCTCGGCTGTACTACGTCGTACAGCAGCCGAATCTCAAGGACTTCCTCCTCCACCCCATTCGGATCATCGCCGTCTGGGAGGGAGGCATGGCCTTCTTCGGGGCCATCATCGGCGGCCTCACCGCGATCTGGTTCCTGGCCCGCCGCAACAAGCTCGCCTTCTGGCTGCTCGCCGATGCCGGGGTCCTGTTCGCCGTCATGGGCCAGCCCATCGGCCGGATCGGCAACGTCATCAACGGTGACATCCTCGGAGCTCGCAGTGATCTCCCCTGGGCGACGGCATACACCTTCCACACCAACCCGGGCCAGTGTGCCGTGCTCCAGCCAGGCTTCTTCTGCGGAGTCGGATATCAGCCTGCGGCGGTGTACGAGGCGCTGGGGACGCTGGCCATTCTGGGGATCCTTCTCCTGCTCAGGCGCCGCGGCGTCCGCGACGGCATCCTGGCCCTCGCCTACGTGGCCGCGTACTCGGTGAGCCAGCTGCTCCTCTTCCAGTTCCGCAAGAGCGAGCCGCCCGTGCTGGGGGGGCTTCGCCAGGCCCAGGTCACCGCCATCGTCGTTCTTCTCGTCGGGGTTCCGGCGCTGTATTGGCTGTGGCGGCGGAGTCCCGAGGCGGCCGCCCCCCCGCCACCGCCGCGGCCCAGAAAGGTCCGCGCTCCCAAGCCGACGCGAGCGCCCAAGAAGCCCTCCCGTGCCGCGGGCGCCCCAAAGCCGCTGCCCACCGGCAGGGCAGCTCGAGTCACGGCTCCTCCAGCCGCCGAGAGGGCTCCGTCAGCTGCCCCTCAAGGGGGCGACCAGCGGCGCGCGGCTCCCGGGCGACGGGCCAAGGCGCCGGCGCCGGCGCCGCCACCGGCCCCGGCCGGGGCCCACCCGGTCGCCAAGAAGAAGAAGGGTCGCCGGCAGCGCTCGGGCGACTCCGGTTCACCGTCGCCGCCTCCCGCTCCGACCGGCCCTGTCACGCCGGTGAGATCGGCCCACGCGCCCGCACCCCCCCCCCCGCCCCGGGCGGCCAGGCCGGCCGATCCCCCCCCCCCCCCTCCGCCGCCAAAGGCCGTCAAGCCTCCCCCGCCAGCTCCCCTGCCACCGCCGCCGCCCAAGAATTAATCTGGGATGTTCTCGGTGATCTCGCTGCTCATCACAGCAATATCAATTCTTCAGCTGCTGATCATCGTCCGCATCATCCTGTCCTACTTCCCGGCCGCCCGGTACAACCCGGTGGCAAGCGTGATCTGCGCCATCGTCGATCCCATCCTCGCCCCTTTCCGGCGCATCCTGCCGACGTTTGCCGGTATCGACTTTTCGCCGATGCTCGCCATCCTAGTGCTCTACGCCATCTCCCGGGTGCTCACCGACCTCCAGTACGGGACCCTGAGCGTCTCCGGCGCGCTGGGCTTCATCGTCGTCGAGCTGATCCTGGGCATCCTCATCTTCTTCTGCGTCCTGCTTCTCATCCGCATCCTGATGTCGGCCCTGCACGCCGCCCCCTTCCACCCCCTGGTCCTCTTCGTCCGCCAGGTGACCAACCCACTGGTGCGGCCCTTCGCGTCGCTGGCCCCGCGCCGGCACGGCCTCGACATCGAGGCGGTCATCGCCTTCATCGCCTACGTCGCCCTGTACATCATCGCCCGGTTCGTGCTCGGACGGCTGATCTAGGCCGGTCGGGCGCCTGCCGCGCCGGTGCCCGCTCACGCTGAACGTCGACGCGGTAGGAGCCGGCCCCCAGCAGAGCCTCCACCCCCCGCTCCAGGGCGGGGCCGGGCTCGACGCAGGCGCTCTCCGGCAGGGAGATCTCGTCCACCCTATCCCGGCCGACAATGTGAAGGGCCACCCGGGTTCCTCCGGAGTGCTTCTCCAGAACGCCGCGCAGGGCCTCCAGCGCGCCCGGCGGGCGGCCCGCGGGCAGCGAGATATGAACGGTGGCGTGCCGGCGCCAGCCCTCCAGGCGGGGGTCGTCAAGGGTATAGACGGACTCGGCGATGACCTTGCACTCGGCCTCACCGCCGTCGTCCCCGTTGACGGTCGCACCCGCTGCCCCGTCACGCCTGGCCTCCACCCGGCCCCGGATGATGACCACCCGGTCGGCGTCGAGGAGGGCGGAGCACTCCTCGAAGACCCGGGCGAAGACCACCACCTCACAGGAGCCGGTGAGGTCCTCCAGCTGGACGAAGGCCATCCTCTGTCCATTGCTGCTGCGTTTGGGCAGATGGGTTCGCACGCTGCGGACAAGGCCGCCCACCTGCACGTAGAGGCCCTCGAAATGCGCTCCCAGCTCGCTGATGCTGGTGTCGATGCGATCCTGGAGGGCGGCGGCGTGACGGCGCAACGGATGATCGCTCAGGTACAGACCGAGCAGCTCACGCTCCCACGCCAGCCGGTCGTGTTCGGCCGCCGGGGCAAGGTCCGCCGGGATTGCGAGCTCGCCCAGCAGCCCCGGATGCCCGCCGCTGCTGGTGCC
>JBHELP010000152.1:0-3398 GCA_046263035.1 Candidatus Dormibacteria bacterium
CGCGAGCATCGCCCGGAAGATGCAGCTGGCGGGCCGGCGGGGGATGGCCGGTATCGCGGTATGGCGTCTAGGTTTCGAGGACCCCGCGCTCTGGGGAGCCCTCCAGTAGCAGAGCCGTAGCGGTCAACTCTCGGAGCGCTGATCGAGGTCTGGCACGTTGAGCTCGTTGACCCAGTGCCGGACCTGATCCATTCGCTGCTTCTCCTCCTCGGTCTTGGGTTCGTCGTCGGAGTCCCTGTCGGCGTCGGGAATCACCCCGGCACGTTCGAGGACCTCACCGGCCACGTAGATGCCCGCGCCCACCCGCACCGCCACCGCTATGGCGTCCGAGGGGCGGGAGTCGATCTCCATGCTCCGGCCGTCAACGGTGGCCAGGATACGGGCGTAGAAGATCTCCTCATCAAGGGCGGTGACGATGATGCGCTCGATGCTCGCGTCCACGGCGCCGAGGACATTGGCCAGCAGGTCGTGGGTGATCGGGCGCTCGGGCGTGGCCCCGGTTATCCTCATGGCGATCGCCTGCGCCTCGAAGATGCCGATCCAGATCGGCAGGTATCGTTCAGCGGACTTCTGCTTGAGGATGACCACGTGCTGCCCGCTGCGGGTGTGGACGCGGATGCTGTCGATGGTCATCTCGACGAGATCGGCCATGGCCCGATGATACGCTCGGAGACCCTCAGGGCCGGCCTGTCACAGAGCCGCTACCCGGTGACGGTGGCGCCCTGACCGGGGGATTCGTCGACCCCGATCTCGAGGCGGATGGGCCCCTCGCCCAACTGCAGGCGCAGGGCCTTCAGCAGGTGGGCGGCCAGGCATTCGCAGGTGGTGTTGGGGATGTCCAGCAGGCAGACATCGCCCGCCGGGAACAGGAAGCGTCGTGCCCCCTCCCGCACCTCCACCTCCTCCGCCCGGGCCACCACGCTCACCGTGCTCGAGGCCGTGGGCAGCAGCACCCGCTCGTCCAGCTGAGCACACTCAGCTCGCAGTATCCGCTTGAGCAGGCCGAAGTCCAGCACCGTGCCGTCGTCGCGCACGGGGCCATGGACCCGGAGCCGCACCCGATAGTTGTGACCATGGAGCCGCTCGCTGACACCGTTGATGACGCTGAAGTGGGCTGCGGCAAAGCCCATGTCGGCGCGCCGGATCTCTAGCGACGCGTCCATCGGTCGGTACCATAAGTCCGATGGGCGACACCCTGCTGCTCATCGACGGTCACGCCCTCGTCTATCGCGCTTTCTTTGCGATGCCGGCCCTGACCAATAGCCGTGGCGACATGACCAATGCCGCCTTCGGCTTCACATCCATGCTGCTCAAGGCTTTCACCGAGCACAATCCCAGCCACGCCATCGCCGCGTTCGATCCGCCGGGCCCGACGTTCCGTCACGACGAGTTTGCCGACTACAAGGCCCAGCGGCCGGCCATGCCCGAGGGGCTGCGGCCGCAGGTGCCCTGGTGTCGCGAGATCATCGACGCGCTCAACATCCCCATGGTGGAGATGGCCCGCTACGAGGCCGACGACGTCATCGGCGCGCTCAGCGTCCAGGCCGACAACCAGGGTATGGACGTCCTCATCCTCACCGGCGACCTCGACGCCCTGCAGCTGGTCACCAAGCGGGTCCGCGTCTTCGCCAGCCGCCGCGGCATCACCGACACCATCGTCTATGACCTCGACAGAGTCTTCGAACGTTACGGATTCGCGCCGCCACTGGTGGCGGATTTCAAGGCGCTCCAGGGAGACGTCAGCGACAACATTCCGGGTGTCCCCGGCATCGGTTCCAAGACCGCCATGGCCCTCGTCCAGGAGCACGGCCCGTTGGAGAGCATCCTGGCCGCTGTTCCCTCCATGAAGGAGGGGAAGATCAAACGCCTTCTCACCGAGTATGCCGACCAGGCCCTGCACAGCAAGAGGATGGCCACCATCGTCCGCGACCTCGACGTCCCCCTGGACATCGCCGGGGCACGCCTGCGCGACTACGAGCCCGAGCGGGTCCGGGAGCTCTTCGATCGGCTTGAGTTCCGCAGCCTCTTCGCCCGGCTGCCCGAGGCAGATCGCCTGGGGCGGCTGGAGCGGGCCCCTGCCGCCCAGGAGGCGCCCCCGGCACAGGGCTCGCTCACCCTTGACGCGGTGCCGCCGCCGAGCACCGAGGTCATCGTGCTGCGCGAGCCTTCCGAAGTGGAGTCCGCACTGGCCACGCTGAGGCATGCCGGTGCGGTGGCGGTGCGCTCCGTCTGTGAGGGGCCGTCCCGTGGCGGGGACATCGTCGGCATCGCCCTGGCCGCAGGGGACCGAGCTGATCGCGCCTATTACGTCCCACTCGCTCCCGGCGCCGGCGGTGACGCGGTCGCCAATGCCGCCGCCGTGGGCCGCCTGCTGGCCGACCCGGCGGTTGCCACGAGCGGATACGACCTCAAGCAGGACGTCCTGGCCTGGGAAGCCCGCGGCATGAGCATCGCCGGGCTCCGCCTCGACCTCATGCTCGCCGCCTACCTGTGCATCACCACCCGCACCCGAGTGCCCACGCTGACCGTTCTCGCCGAGGACCTCTGTGGCATCCACAGCGGCCTGACCGACGACATCATCGGGACCGGTCGCCACCGGCGGCGCCACCGCGACATACCCGTGGAGGAGATGGCGGCGCATGCCGGGCGTCTGGCCGCGCTGGTACCGCAGGTTCAGCCCAAGCTGGAGGCTGGGCTCGAGGAGGGCCGCCTGCGCGCCCTCCACGACGACATCGAGCTGCCCCTCGTCCCCATCCTGGCGACCATGGAGATCACCGGGATCGCCGTCGACGGAGATCGCCTGGAGGGGCTCCGGGGTGAGCTCTCCGAGCGCATAGTCGCCCTGGAGTCGGAGATCCACCATTGCGCGGCCGAGCCCTTCAACGTGGGCAGCACCCAGCAGCTCGCCCGCGTCCTGTACGACGAGCTGGGGCTGGCCGCCGGCCGCCGGACCAAGACGGGGCGAAGCACCGATGCCGACACCCTGGAGCTGCTCCGGGAGGAGCACCCCGTGGTCGACCTGATACTGGAGTGGCGGCAGCTCACCAAGCTGAAGGGGACGTACGTCGACGCCCTTCCCCTGCTGTGCTCCGCCGACGGCCGGATCCATTCCTCCTTCAACCAGGCGGTGGCGACCACGGGGCGGCTCTCGTCGGCCGATCCGAACCTGCAGAACGTTCCCATCCGCACCACCTGGGGACAGCGGATCCGCCAGGCCTTCGTCGCCGGCCCCGGCCGGCGCCTGGTGAGCGCGGACTACTCGCAGATCGAGCTGCGCGTGCTGGCGCACGTGAGCGGCGAGCAGGATCTCATCGACGCCTTCCACCGCGGCGAGGACATTCATCGCCGCACCGCCGCCGAGGTGTGCGGGATCGAGCCGGCGGAGGTCACTCCCGATA
>JBHELP010000153.1:0-7173 GCA_046263035.1 Candidatus Dormibacteria bacterium
CGCGGTGGTCGCGATCGTGGAATGCCCAAGCAGTGCAGATACGGTCTTGAGGTCGACGCCGGCCGCCAGCCAGAGGGTGGCCGCTCCGTGTCGCAGGTCTTGGAACCGGCGTCGCTTGAGCCCGGCGGCCACCAGCCGGTCAGAGAACGCGCCACTGACCGTGGTGGCGTTCAACGGCGCGCCGGCCGCGGTGCAGAACACCAGGTCGCCCCAGGAGTCGTCCCAGTCGGCGGCCGCGAGACGTACCTCGCGCTGCCTGAGCTTGTGCGAGGCGAGAAGGTCGCGTGGTGACTGGGGAAGGGGCACGGCTCGCGCCGATCCCTTCGTCTTGGTTGTGGACACCCGGGTCACTCTCCGGACGCGGCTGAGGCTGCTGGTGACTCGCAGCTCCCCGCGGTCGAGATCGACATGATCCCATGTAAGTCCCAATAGTTCACCCTGCCGGAGCCCGGTCCACATTGCCGCGGCGACCAGGGCATGGAGAGGATGACCATCAAAGGCATCGATGATCGCCCAGGCGTCCTCGGGCCGGATCGGGTCGACCACGCGCTCCGTGACACGACGCGGGTCGGCAAGCGCCGCGGCATTGCGCACCAGGATGCCCTGCCGAATCGCGTCATTGAGCGCTGTTCTCAGCACCGCCCGCGCATGGTTCGCCGAGTAAGCGCTCTGTCCGGACGCGATGACCGACGAGGTCATCGCGTTGACCTGCGCCGGCGTCAGGGCCGTGAGCCGCTGAGCTCCGATGCGCGGCACGATGTGCAACTCGATGAGCTGCCGGTACCGAGCCGCCGTCGAGGGCTTGAGGTCGGGTCCCGCCTGGTCGATCCAGTTCGCCAGGTAGTTCGCGACCGTCAGGCCGCCCCGTGGCGGTGTGATGCCTTTCCCTCTGGCGGCCATCACGCCGGCGAGCTTGGCCTCGACCTCGGCACGGGTCTGGCCATAGACCGACAGCCAGCGCCGCCCGCCGGTGGACGCCGAATCCACGAAGGAGACGCGACCCTCCCAGAGGCCGGGCCGCCCGGCCGCCGCAGCTCGGCGCTGCCGGATTCGGGCTCGGCTCTGGCGGGGCTTGGAGGTGGCCGCGGGCACCTCCGAACGATAGCACCCCGTGGGTATGACGTGGGTACGGAGCCGTCGCGAACTCCGTACCCTCCGATGACCTGTGCGCGTAAAGCCGTTATAAGATAACGGTATTAGCTGGTGCCGGGAGCGGGAATCGAACCCGCATGAGGTTGCCCCCAACGGTTTTTGAGACCGCCGCGTCTACCGTTCCGCCACCCCGGCCAGGGGTCATCGTATTCGATGGGTCGGTGTCCTGCGGCCGGAGGCTGGGGAACCTGACCTACCGGTCGCGCGTATAAGCGGTACATGGACGACGGGGCCCTGGTCGAGCTCGCCCGTCGGGGCGATCGCGATGCCTTCACGTCCCTCGTCCTCCGATACCAGGACCAGCTGTACACCATGGCACTTCGACTGCTCGGTAAACCCGCGGACGCCGCTGATGTCGTCCAGGAGACCTTTCTTCGCGCCTATGTGAAGCTGCCGCACCTGCGTGGCGCGCCGGTCCGTGCGTGGCTCTTTCGCGTCGCGGTCAACGCCAGCCGCGACGTCCAGCGCCGGGCGGTGCGCCGGCCTGCCGGCTCCCTGGCGGGCAAGGATGGCAGGACCATCGAGTTTCCGGATTTCGCACCCGGTCCGGAGGCCGCGGCACTGAGCAGTGAGCGGAACCGGGTGGTCCGTGACGCGCTGCTCGCGCTTCCGGACGAATTTCGCGTGGCCGTGGTACTGCGCGACGTGAACGGCCTCTCCTACTCGGAGATCATCTCCGCCCTCGGGGTGCCTACCGGCACCGCCAAGTCGCGTGTCTCCAGGGGCCGTGATCTGCTCGCCGAGAGACTCGGCGCCTCCGAGCTGTTCGCCGATGCCGGCACCTCGGCTGCCGTGGCGCGCCGCGGTGACCGGGCCGCTCGCGAGCACCCCCGTGGAGGGGACCAGCTGTGAGCGCGGACGATGGCGTGACGAGCAGAGAGCATCCCGCCGGCGACGACGTCCACGTCACCCATCTCTTCTCCACCGCCTACGACGGTGACCTGGAGCAGGCCGACCTTAGGGCCTTCGAGGCGCACATGGCCGGATGCGGCCGCTGCGCCTCCAGGTTTGGTCACTACCGCGACCGCGTAGATGCCGTGCGGGGGCTGCCGACCGTGCCCATGCCAGTGCCCGTGAACCTGCCTGCCGGCGCAACCCGTAACTCGCTGACGGCGCTCCTGGTGGGTCTGCGCGGTCGGCGCGCGTCTGGCTGGGCCGCAGGTATGGCCGGTGCCGCGGCCGCACTGCTGATAGGAGTGGCAGTGCTCCGCAGCGGCATGGGAACGGGCGTGCCCGGTGAGCCCCGGACCGCCGTGGCGCCCCCACCTGGCGGCGCGATATCCGGCGCCACCAAAGGGTCGGTCGCGGCTCTCTGTGGCCCCGCTGCCCCCCAGGCTGCCGGCGCGACCCCCGGTGCGCCTGCTGCCACTCTTGTTCCCCAGGCCAGGCTCAGCGACGTCGCCGCACAATTTCCACATCGGGTGATATCAGGCTCTCCAGGGCGCCCTGGCCAGGTTCTCACCGTCGCCACCGCCGGAGAGCATGTCGTTGCAGGGACGACGGTGTCCGTATTCGCCGAGCTCACCGCCGCCCCCGCCGTGTCACCACACCCGGGGGGCAGCGACTCGGGATCGGCCCCATTGGCACAGGTGGTGGCCGCCTGCGTGACCCTGACCGGCGGTTTCACATCGGCGTCGGCGGAGGCCGCAGCGCCGGAGGCGCCTGGGCCGGCCGACCGGGGAGGCTTCACGGTCCGGGGGCCGCTGGCCGCCGGCGGTCAGCCTCTGGCGACCGGCAGCATCGCCCCAGAGTCGCTTGGGAGTGGGGTGCCCGTGCAGCATGTGACCATTCCAGCCGGCCTCCCGAAGGGATCTGTGCTCCGCCTCACCGCGGTGGCCCCGGGGGGGCCGGCTCCCAGCGATCCGCCCATCACCGCCGAGCTCACCCTCACCGTCGGCTGATGGTGGCCCGGGGTTGTACCGGCGATGCGCCTACCACAGCGGCGTCGGCTGAGACGGCCCGGGTTCGTGCCGGCGATCCGCCCACCACGCCGAGCTCACCCTCACCGTCGGATGAGGGCGGCCCGGACCGTTCACGCAGGTGATGGGCAGCATCCGGGAACCCTGGGGCACCCTCGCGCGTCGTGGAGATGTCACCCATCGCCACCAGGAGATTCCGATGCGCAGGTTCCTTCTCACCGCCGGTGCCCTCAGCACGGCACTCGCTCTGCAGGCCGGCACCGCTGCGGCGTGCGGCGGCCTGGTGGCGCCCAATGGGGCCATCCGGCTCGCCCGCGCCACCACCCTGGTCGACTGGCATCAGGGAGTCGAGCATTACCTGACCAGCTTCTCGTTCACCGGCGAGGCGACAACACTGGGCTGGATCGTGCCCCTGCCGGCGGTCCCCACCAGCGTGGAGGAGGGTGGCGGCTGGACGCTGCAGCGCCTCGAGCGCGAGGTCCACCCTCCGGCACTGACCGATTCTTTCAGTGCTCAAAGGGCCGCTCCCGCAGCCGCCGCGGCGGAGGTGCTCCAGCAGGTGAAGATTCAGGCCCTGGACGTCACCGTGCTCAGGGGCAGTGGTCAGGCCGTGATCGACTGGTGTGCCAGGAACAGCTTCACGCTTGATGATGAAACGCGAGCACATGTGCTGCACTACGCTTCCGGCAGCCCCATCTTCATGGCGGCCAGGTACGACGTCGGGGCGGCACGGAGCCGTGGACTGCGTGGGGGCGACGGAACGCCCCTGCTGATCACCATGCCAACACCAAGGCTGTGGGTGCCACTCGAAGTCCTGGCCAACGACGACACCGCCGTCGGCGCCGATCTCTTCCTGCTCACCGACGAGCCACCCAGGACCGGTGAGGAATCATTCTTCTTCAGCTCACCCGTCGGGCGTGAGCTGTCCAACGCCCCCGGCTTCGTGGTACGGCAGCAGGAGCGCATTGGTGACGGCCTCCATCGGGACCTCTCCACCGATCGCAACATGGGCTGGGTGCGGCCCGGCAGCTGGCTGACCTATCTGACCCTGGATGCTCCCAGCGCGGCGGTCACCTATGACATGACCATCGACAGCTCCAACGACATCCGTCTGGCCGGGTTCGGCGCCCGGCCGCCGGTAGGCGACGGCGGCGAGGTTCCGGTTCGGGGAGTCGCCGGCGACGTCGGTCGGACCCGGACCGTGACAGTGGTTTACGGTTCATTCATCGTGGTTGCCGTCGGACTGCTTGCGGTCCGGTGGCGCAGGCGGCGGCAACTCTAAAAGTAGGTGCGCTGTAGCCTTCAGTTATAGTGCCACAGGTGGGTTAGCCCAGATCGGGGAGAGTGGCCTGATGCCGGAGAAACAGGAGTCGGCCGGCCCGGCCGAGGACTCGAGGGCAGCATCGCACTGGACCGATCTCGTCGGTCCGGGAAAGGTGCTCGTCTGGCTGCTCATCGTTCTTGCCGCCGTGGAGATCTTCCTGCGCGCGCAGTTCGTGGTGATTCACCTGTTCAGCGTGCTCATCCTCTTCATCTTCGCGGCGGTCCTGGCTCTCTCCTTCAACCCGGTGGTGGACCGGATGCAGCGACTCCGAGCCTTCGGGCGCCGGATCGTTGCCGTCCTGATCCTCTATCTGCTGCTGCTGGGGGCGGTTGCCGGGCTGATCACCCTCCTGGTTCCCTCAATAGTGGACGAGGGTCGGCGGCTGCCCGCCCTCACCAGCAGGGCCCAGGAGCTGCTCGACCGGCTTCCCTTCCACGTCAGCCTGCCCAGGAACCCCGCCGCCGTCGCCGATCGTGGCCTCGGTCCCGCCCTGGGAATCCTCTCGGGAACGGTCACGGGGATCGTCGACGTCGTCCTGATCATCGTCATCTCCATATACCTGCTGATAGGTGGCCGCGAGCTCGTCGCCACCATGCGGAACCTCTTCGACGAGCATTCCCATCTCTTTGACTTCGCCTTGCTGGCCATTGGTGGCACCATCGCCAACTACGTCAGGGGGCAGCTGCTCATGTCGGTGCTCATGGGCGCCTACACGGGAATATCCATGGCGCTCCTGGGCGTCCATTACGCCATCGTGCTGGGGGCCGCCGCCGCCGTCCTGGAGCTCCTGCCCATCATTGGCGCACCCGTCGCCATGGTTCTCGCCATCGTCGTCGCCCTTTTCCAGAGCCCCGCGCTGGCCCTTGCCGCCGGAGGCGTCGGGCTCGTCGGCCACCTGCTCGACGCGTACGTAGTCGGGCCCCGCGTCAACGCCCACGTCGTCCGGCTGCATCCGCTGGTCGCCCTCGCCGCCCTGCTCTTCGGCGCCGAGATCGGTGGCATCCTGGGCGCCCTTTTCGCCGTTCCCGTCGCGGCTGTGGTCAACATCTTCCTGGGCGCGCTCTACCGGTCCCGGCGAGGTGACCATCCCTTCACCACGGCCGAGGACAGTGTGGTGGGACTTGAGTCCCTGCCCCGACTCGGCGATGAGATCCGCAACGTCGAGGAGGGTGAGATCGCAACGGAGCCGGTCCCCCGCGTCGTATCGGCTGGAGAGAGGGATCCCGCATCGGGATGAGCCATCGGCGGGCCGCGATCGGAGAGGATGGGGGTATGGCGGCGCGCCAGTATCCCGGGAGACGCCCCTGAGCGTGCGGCAATGGGCGCTGGCCTGCCTCGCCGCCGGGGCCGTTGGCGGATGCTCGTCCGACTCCTTGCAATCGGCGCCCTCCGGTCTCGTGGTGGTTACCAGCGGAGCTGTGGCGCTGGTTGACGGTGCCGACGATGTCACACCGACCCTGGATCTGGGCATCACCGGACCAGGACGGCCCAGCCTCGACGACGCGTCTATCCGGCTGGACGGTACCGAGCTGCCGCTGACCCGCTCCGGCTCAGGCATCGCCGCCCGGGTGTCGCCGATGCCCCTGAGCTCGGCTCACCGTCTCGACATCCTCATCCCCGGGCGGACGCCTCAGCGCGTCGATTTCCATGTGGTCCGGCCCACGGCGGTGATGGCGGCGGTCCACCGCGTCATGGGAGGGCCCGCCGTTGACATCGTCTTCGAGCGCCCCCCCGATCGCGGATCTGTCGAGCGGGCCCTGGCGGGCGCCCGGGTGAGCTGGCACGACGAGCAGCGGCTGAGCGCCGGGTGGGCGGGGAGGCCACCAGGGGCGATCGACCTACCCGGCAGCATCACCACCTCACACGGTTCCCACCTGGCCGAGGCCGTCCACCTCGACCTCACCGCCTCGCTGCTGCGCCGGGTGAACGTGCCCGCGGCCCCGCCGGCGCGACGGCTACCGGTGACCGGCTACAGCGTCAGCACCGAAACCTCGCGCGCCTCGGTGGCCGCTCACGTGAGACAGCTGGATGTGCTGGCGCCCACGGGGTGGCGCGTCAGCCGGGACGGCAGTCTCAGCGGAGCGCCCGACCCGCCCGCGGTCGGCGCCGCTCAGGCCGCCCGCGTGGCAATCTGGCCTGTGGTCCAGAACGACTCCGCGGACCAGGAGGGGATCTCAGCGCTGCTCAACGACGGATCCGCGGCACGGCGATTGGTGTCCGAGATCACCGCCGGCGTCATCGCCGGCGGGTTCGCCGGGATTCACCTCGACATCGAGGGGGTGCCCGCCCGCGACCGGGACAGCCTCAGCCGCCTGGTGCACGACCTCGCGGTGTCTCTGCACTCCCGGGACCGGCGGCTCGCCGTCGACGTCATACCCCACAAGGCGGACCATCTCAACCGCTACTCCGCCGCCTACGACGAGAGGGCGATCGGGCGCGATGCCGACGTGGTCGCGCTGCTCGCCTACGACCAGCACACAGGCGGCTCCTCGCCCGGTCCCGTAGGGGGGCTCGACTGGCAGGGTGAGGTGGTCGCCGGCACCCTGGAGGGCCTCGACCCGGCGCATGCCCTGCTGGGCGTGCCCCTCTATGCGCGGAGTTGGGATGGTGGCTCCTCGGCGGCCGCCGGCTACGAGGAGGCTGTCGGTCGGGCCCTTGCCCACGAGGGGGCCTCCGTCGACTATGACTTCGTCGAGGCGGTGCCGCTGATCCGCTGGCAGGGTGACGACGGCCCGTCCTTCACCTATTTCGACGACGCCGCGAGCATCGCCCGGAAGA
>JBHELP010000154.1:0-3177 GCA_046263035.1 Candidatus Dormibacteria bacterium
ATGATCGAGCGCAGCAGCCGCCCGCCGTCTAACGGCGCGGCGGGGACCGCGTTGAACACCGCCAGCGCGATGTTGATACCCCCCAACCACGCAAAGCCCGCCAGGACCAGGCCCTGGTAACCACTGACCCGCAGCACCTCGGCTAGCACGAAAAACACCACACCGAGCACCAGGCTCACCAGCGGGCCCACCCCGGCGATGCGCAGCTCGGCTCCCGGGGTGCGGGCTTCACCGGATAACCGGGCCACCCCGCCGAACAGCCACAAGGTGATGCCCTCCACACGCAGGCCGTTGCGCCGCGCCACCAGCGCATGCGAGATCTCATGGGCGAGCAGCGACACGAAAAACACCACCGCGGTCAGCACGGCCGCGATGACGTAAGCGCCGGTGCCATATTGCGGATACACGGCGGGCAAGCGCGACGCCGCCAGGCCCCAGGCGATCAACGCGAAAATCACCAGAACACTCCAGTGCACACCGACCCGGATGCCGGCGATCCGCCCGAGATGAAAACTGGCCCTCATACAGTTCAGGTACCCGCTGGCCGGATTTCTAGCCCGGAGTTCACGTGGTGGGTAATACGGGACCCCTACTCGCCAAGGGGCTTCGGTGATGCAGGATTGACCAACGTTTGCCGCGTCCATTCATAGCGGCACCGGCTGGGCGCAGTTCTCCTCTCGCCACCTAGATCCGTCAGGGCGCTGATTCTCCATGTATCCAGTGAGGCCAGCACGGCCGTGTCGCGTCCGCGCTGCAGCCCTCGGGAGGAGACGGAGCGTGGGCGCGCTGGAATCCAATGGCGGGGACGACGTTCGTGTTCCGCTCCAGCCCAAGGCCACGATGGCCTGGCGAAGGGCATCAGCCGGCTCACCGCCAGGAGTTGGGCGCACCGGCGCCTCGACCGGTGGCCAGATGGCGCCTTGGGGAACGGGGTTCCAGGCATCCGACAATCTGCCCGCCGCGGCGTCGTGGGTAGGGGTGGGTGCGCCGACGTTGGAGAGAATGGCGATGGTTAGCTTGGCCACCGCTGCCTCCCGTGATTACCAGCGACCTTGCGGTCTGCGACGGTGAGGATGGTCGGGCTCTGAGGCCCGGGCAGGCGGGACGCAGTCAGGGTGTGCTCCGGTCTGGTTCTGTGGGGGTCCGGCCTTCCCGTCCTTAAGCCGCGCGCTCCCGCGGCTGGCGGGTGGTTCAAGTCCAACCGCAGCACGCCCAACGGAGAATGCGCCGTGATTAACTTCGGCCCAGCCTGGTGAGGCAGCCGGATTGCCATCGGGCGTTGCCGAGCCCGAAGAACGCGCAGGTCCGCGGGCGCCGGATACTCGGCGACCGGGGCATCGGGATGCGCTGGGTGGCCCGAGCTGAAGCAAGGCGCGCAGCGCCGGCTGCGGCGGCCCCTCGTAGGACCAGACCACCACCGTGGGGGCGAAGATGTCCAAGCACCATGAGAGATTGGCGACGAGCTGCGACCACGGCATGACCTATGGAGGAACGGCTGGCAGGCGCGGCCCAAAGGCTGTCCTGATTGGCGGTTAGAGATCCAGTGCTTCGAGGGCGGTGAGATAGCCTTCACTGTAGGTGGGAAACTGAGCAACCTGGTCGAGTAGGACCTCGATGGGAATTTCGGCTCGGATCGCCAGGCACGCTTGGTGGACCCATTCCGCGGCCTGAGGGGCGACGGCCCAGGCGCCCACGAGCACGCGGCGATCTGTGGCGGCGAGCAGCCCGAGCCGGCCACGCGGGTCCCGTTCGTAGGTCCAGGGCCGGGCGAGCGCTGCGGCCAGGTCAATCTCGGCGCTCGTGGTGTTCAGGCCCTTCCGATCGGCCTCGGTCTGGGTGAGGCCGGCGGCGGCAATTTCCGGGTCGGCGAACACGACGCGAGGGATGCCCGCGTATCGGGCTACCCGCGAGCGACCGAGGATCCCGTCGGCGACGACGCGGCCTTGGTATTTCGCGACATGGGTGAACGGCATGAGGCCGGTGACGTCCCCAATCGCCCACACGCCCTCGGCGGCCCGGCAGTGCTCATCCACGATGACCTCGCCGCGCTTGCCGACGCTCGCCCCCGTGTGTTCCAGACCGAGTCCGGCGGTGCGGGGGTTGCGGCCGGTGGCGAGGATAACGACGTCGCCGCGGGCCTGGCTGCCGTCATCGAAGTCCAGCACGCTTTCGGCGCCTTCCCGATGGGCGTGGCGGGGACTGGCCCCAGTGCGCACTTCCACCCCTGCCTCCCGCAGGTAGCCGGCCGCGAGCTCGCTGATCCTGACCTCTTCACGGTCAAGCAGCCGATCGCTGCGCTCCAGAAGCGTGACGGGGACCCCGAAGCGACTCAAGAACTGGGCCGTTTCGATTCCGACGGGGCCGCCGCCGACGATTACCGCTCGGGCCGGCAGGTCGGCGAGGGTGTAGGTCTCCCGGTTGGTCCACGTGGTGACTTCGTCAAGGCCGGGGATCGGCGGGATCGTCGCCGACGAGCCAGTGGCGATAACAAGGTGATCGGCGGTCACCTCCCGCTCGCCGACCTGTACCCGTCCGACGCCGGTGATCCGCGCCTCGCCTTTAAACACGATGGCGCCCTGGTCGGCGTAACTGGTGACTTGCGCAGAGTCGTCGAGGTGCCGGGCCATGTAGTTGCGGTAGTCTCGCGCATTAGGCCAGTCCAGCGTCGCCCCACCGACCCCGGCGGCGCGGTCGATTTCGCTGCTGGCTTCGCCTGGGCGAAGCACCGTCTTAGATGGAATACATGCCCAGTAAGCGCACTCTCCACCGATAAGCTCTCGCTCGATCACCGCAACACGCTTACCGCCTGCCAGCAGCCGGCTTGCTGCGACCTCCCCGCCGGGTCCCATACCGATCACGGCGACGTCGACATGTTCCCCCAACTCAATCTCCTCTGCTGTCTGTGGCGCGACGGTCTAACGGCATGCCTAGCCGGACAAACACGGTATGCGCAAGACTCCGCCAGAAAACTCACCCTGACGTAATCGATCTACCGCCATCGCACAACAGTCATTGCAGCCATCGCTGTCGCCGGGTAGCACGATAACCTCTCGCTCATAAAACGGTGCCCGTGGAATTGACATCGGGACACCTCTGTTGAAGGCCTGGCAATTCGACTGTCGTTCAGAGCCTAGTTCGACTGTAACGGACACCTGTGTTCGCGCCGCCTTAGCGGTT
>JBHELP010000155.1:0-4116 GCA_046263035.1 Candidatus Dormibacteria bacterium
CGGCCCGGCCGTATCCATACCGCTGCCCATAGTAGACGCGATGATACGTTGTCCATACATTCGGTCATCGTTGTCGAGGGGACGCAGTTGCCTGAAACTCTGGATCGCAGGGGCGACCGCGCGCTCTATCTCCAGATTGCCGACCAGCTCCGTGAGCAGATCGTCGGCGGCGCGCTGGCCCCGGGTAGCCGTCTGCCGAGCGAGCATTCGCTGATGGCTGCCTATGGCGCCAGCCGGGACACCGTCCGCAAGGGCATCGGGGTCCTCAAGGCGGAGGGACGCCTCGACTCCGAGCGCGGCCGGGGTGTCACGGTTCGTGTGCCCACGCCAATGCAGCGACTCGGAAGTGACCGCCTTTCCCGGAAGCACCGCAGGGCCGGGAAGGGAGCCTACCTGGCGGACATGGAGGTCTCCGGCAGGAAGCCCGAGATCACCGTTGCGATCTCCACGGAGAAGGCCTCCCGGGCGGTTGCTGCCCGGCTTGGCCTCAGAACCGGCGAGCGGGTCCTGATCCGGACCCGGCGGATGCTCGCCGATGGGCAGCCCCTGCAGTTGGCGGTGAGCTACCTGCCGCTGGAGCTGGTGAAGGGCACCCCGATCGAGCAGCCCGACACCGGCCCGGGAGGCATCTACGCCCGGCTGGAGGAGGCGGGCCACCGCCTGGAGCGCTTTGAGGAGCAGGTCACGGCCCAGATGCCGACGCCGGACGAGGCGAGGCCGCTGGATCTCGGACCGGGGACGCCGGTGATCCTGGTGGCTCGAACTGCCTATGCCACCGGCAGCCGCCCGGTCGAGCTCTGCGACACCATCATGGCCGCCGACCGCTACGAGCTGGTGTACGACATCCCCGCAAAGTAGTTATACGTACAACCGTACATTAGTGGAAGGACGGGAAGCGAATTCTGGACGGAAGTGAGGAACGAAAACCGTGGGTGCCACGGGTTTGGTTCCTCACTTCTCCGCAGCCCCGGGAACCTGCCCATCTTGCCAGGAACAGGCCCCGAAGCCCTCGATCGCGACTAAGCTTGCCCTCCGACGACGCCGCGGCCGGAGGGGGGTTGCCATGAGGATGCTCTTCAGCACGCTGCCCGGGCTCGGGCACTTCTTTCCGATCGTTCCCCTGGCCTGGGGTGCACGGGCCGCCGGCCACGACGTGCTCATCGCGACCACGAGTGAAGCCCTGGAGGCGAGCGGCCGGGCGGGCCTGCCGGCGGTCGACGTCGCCCCCGGCCTCAATGTCCCCCAGGTCTTCCAGAGGATGCAGGAGAGGACGGGTAGGTCGTTCCTCTTCACCCGGGATGCCCTCTCAGATGCCATCGTGCAGGCGATCTCCGGAGCCTTCGCAGAGATCAGCGACCGGATGGCCGACCGCACCGTTGCAGTGGTTCGTTCGTGGCAGCCGGACATGGTCGTCCACACCCCCATCGGTGGTGCAGGGCCACTGGCCGCAACGATGCGGTCCATCCCCGCCGTGCTTCACGGCTTCGGCCTGGGGCCGGCGGGGCGGGTGACCCAGCTCGTCAACCTCGTCTTTCAGGGGATGAAGCCAACCTTCGAGCGCCACGGCCTCCCGGGCGAGGTGGCCCCTCCGCTCGCCGTGATCGACCCCACCCCTCCCAGCATGGGAGGTCCCGACCGGCTCCCGGCCTGGCCGGTGCGCTATGTCCCGTACAACGAGGGTGGTGCGCTCCCCGACTGGCTCCGGCGGCCCGCTGTCCGGACCCGCATCTGCATGACGCTCGGGACGGTGGTGCCGTATGCCGCGGGGGTCGGTGCCCTCCCCGGCGTGATCGAGGCGGTGCGCGACCTGGATGCCGAGGTCGTGCTTGCGCTCGGCCAGGTCGACTGCTCCGACCTCGGATCGCTGCCAGGCAACGTCCACGTCGCGGGATGGGTGCCGCTCAGCGCCCTCCTGCCCACCTGCCGGGTCCTGGTCCACCACGGGGGCGCCGGCACGACCATGAATGCGCTGGCGGCCGGCGTGCCCCAGCTGGTGCTTGCCCATGGCGCCGACCAGCACGCCAACGCCGCCGCCGTCGAGCAGCGAGGCGTGGGCCTGTCGCACCTGCCCGAGGAAGCGGATCCGGCAACGATGGGCAGCAGCCTGCACCGGCTCCTGGAGGAGCCCGCCTTCTCCGAGGCTGCGGGAGAGGTCCGCCAGGAGATCGCGGACCTCTCCTCGCCCGCCGAGATGGTTCACCGCTTGGAGGAGACGCTGGCTCAGGCCACCGAAGTCCGGCGAGAAAGCCGTGGAATGCACGGATAGGTCGACGTGACTTCCTCTGGCCGCGCTGCGGAGCGGCGATCAGGGGATGCGCTGAGGGGAATCCGCTGCCACCAGGCAGTTCCGGCCGGCCTCCTTTGCCTGGCGCATCGCCGTCTCCGCCCTGCGGATGAGCTCCGGTGGGGCCTGTGTGCCCCCCGAGCACCCGGCGCTCACGGTGATCTCGACCTGGAGATCGCCGACCGGGAACGGCGTCTCGGCGATGGCCGAACGGACGCGCTCCCCGGCCATGGCGGCACCGTCGACGTCGGTCTGCGGGAGCACGAGGAGGAACTCCTCGCCGCCCCACCGGCCCAGCAGGGAATCGCCCCACCGGCCCAGGCTGTCCTCCGCGCGGACCACTGCCTGGACCCGGCGACAGAGCTCCTTGAGCACCGCGTTCCCGACGTCCTGACCATGGGTGTCGTTGACCCGCTTGAAATGGTCGATGTCGAGCAGCACGATGGCCACGCTGTCATCGTGTCGGCGGGCAAGGCGCACGAACCGTTCCAGCTCTTCCTCCAGATGGCGCCGGTTGAAGACGCCGGTCAGTGCATCGGTCCGGGTGATGGCCTCGAGCTCGGCGCCGCGCTGGCGCAGGGCGACCTGCAGCTTCTTCGTCCGGACCGCGGCGCCCACCCGGGCGATCAGCTCGGGGACCTCGAAGGGCCTCTTCAGGTAGTCCTGAGCTTCCGCCCGGAGGGCGGCCACGATCTCGTCGCTGCCCGTCCTGCAGGTGAGGAAGACCACCGGCGTATCCCGGAGTGCCTCGTCGGCTTTCACCCGGCTCAGCACCTCGCGGCCGCCGGCGGCGAGCATGGCGACGTCGTCGGCTGGCTTGCCCATCGCGGTGTCGTAGACGAGGAGGCCGTGGGCATCGACGGCGACGACGTCGCTTCCCCGGTCGAGCTCGGGTTGAGCAGCGTCGCCAGGGCGGTCGGGTCGAGGTCGCCGACGACGACCCCCTCTGGGCGACCACTGGCATCGAGGACCGGCTGGTCCAGGGTCCATCGAAGGTGGCCGTTGACCGCGACGAGGCTGTCCAGGACGGGCTGACCGGCCGCCGCGCTGCGGAAGCTGTCCTGCCCTGTCGGGTCGAAGCTCCGCTCCGGGCGGCTGGACGCCAGGACCCTGCCCGTCAGGTCGGTCACCTCGATGACGGTGAAGTCCAACGTGGCGTGGTCCACCTCGCTGGCGAGCGAAGCCGTCAGGGGATCGGCCAGCCTTCCGGACGCCTGGTTGGCGATGGTCGACAGGTTCTCGCCGCGCTCACGCAGCCAGTCCTCGAGGCGCAGCCTCACTGCCCGGGCAACGCTCATTCCCTTGCGCTCGCTGGACGCACTCAGGCTCGACGACGCCTGGGCGGTCAGGATGGCAGCGAAGCCCACCATGAGGGGCAGGATCATGCCCAGCATGCCCGCCACCAACCGGAAGCGGTAGCGCCGGCCGCGCAACCATCCCTTGAGGCCTGCGTGCCCCGTAAGCCGCCCGCTCGCCGTGACCTCGGGACGTCCGGGGTAGGGAAGACTTGCTGCCATGACACGGCTCTCCTGGCTCTCGAGGCACGCATGCCCGGTCGCATGCCTCGCCGAGGGGCGGGGGCAGCGCGAAACGCGGCCCTGGACCCTTTGACCAAGTGTCGGCTCCGAACGATGCCAAGACAATGGTGCAAACGGACGATTTCGCCTGACTGTGGAGCCGTGCACCGCCAGCCCCGCGGGAGTCAGGTGGAAATCGCGCGCATGCGCGCGTTCTGCACCTAACCAGGCCGCCGGCCGGCGACGGCATGTAGGACAAGGCCGGCGAGGCAGGCAGCACCGATCACGTACCCGAAGATCTGCACGGCATCGAGC
>JBHELP010000156.1:0-9939 GCA_046263035.1 Candidatus Dormibacteria bacterium
ACCGTGACCGTGGTGCGCACCAGCCAGTAGAGGTCGAGGCCCACGGCGGCGATGCCGAGGACCCACAGCTTGGTGGGATCGTTCAGACGTATGGCGAGGGCGATCACCACGGGAAGCAGGAGGACGGACCAGGTGAGGGCCCCGGGAAAGATCTCCAGCAACCGCTGGCGGGCGTGGGGCGACAGCGCAACCAGCCTGGAGCGCGCAACCATCCCGAGCGCATTCTAGTGTCCGTCCCGGTGCCGGCCCGACGCCTGCGGCGGCGTCACGCTGATGCTGGTCGGGACTATGCTGAGACGGTCGCGCATCCAGCAGCCACGAGCCAGAGAGGTTCATGCCAGCCAGTCAGGACAAGAACAGCACGCCGCCCCGGGACAGGCCGGCAGCAAAGCAACAGCAGAGGTCCACGGCCCAGCGGGGAGAGAAACCCGCACCCCCTTCCCTTTCGGGAGCGGCCGGGGGAAGGGCGGCGGGCCCGACCACGCCGGCCGATTCGGGCGCCGGTAGGACGGCCGACGGAAGGGCGGCCGGGGACCAGGATGCCGATGGCGAACCCGTCGGCGAGGAGCCGGCGGAGGAGCTGGTGGCCACGGGCGACGTTGAGGATGAGGACGAGGACGAGGACGACGCGGAGGATGACCAGGACGAGGCCACGCCCGCCGTTGTCACTCCCCGGCCGCCGCTGGTACGTCCCCAGTCCAACCGGCCACCCAGCGCCCGGGACGAGCCCCCCCCACCCTTCGACATCGGGGAGCGGGTGATCCTGACCAGCAACACCAGGCCCCGGACGGGAGCGCCCATCGCGGATCATCCCATCGGCGCGCCGGGGCGAGTGGAGACGGTGCTCAGCCAGACGGCGATCGTCCGTTTCGACCGTGCGCCCGAGCGGCGTGAGGTGGTTGCCTTCACCTCTCTGGAGAGCACCGACCCGGAGGCACAGGCCCGCCGCAAGGCCGAGGCCAAAGCGCTGGCCCGGGCCAAGAAGCAGGCGGAGGCAGAGGCCGAGCGTCAGTCGGCCGGGTCGTAGAGGCCGCGATACTCGGCGGGCAGCAGCTGGGCGATGTGGCGGGCGATCTCATCCGCGATGGCCTGGTCGTCCGGGCGGGTCCCTGCTGGCGAGTTGACCGTGAAGGTGGGTCCGTAGCGGACATGGATGGGTAGGCGTCGGCCCCTGTCCAGGACCCTCTCCGTACCCCACAGGGCCACGGGCAGTATGGGGACACCAGGTGAGTGCCGTGCCATGAAGCCCACCCCCGGCTGTGCCCGCGTCATGCCGGGCCGGCGCGCCCGCGTCCCCTCCACGAACATCAGCAACCGCCTGCCCCCCGAGAGAATGTCCAGGGCGGTCCGCAGTGCGCGGCGGTCCGGCCCGGATCGGTTGATGGGAAAGACGTTGCAGCCACCCCACAGCCAGGCGATCAGGCGGTTGGGGAAGAGCTCCCTCTTGGCCATGGCGAAGAGGGTGCGCGGGAAATGGCCGCCAAGCACGATCGGGTCGATGTTGCTCAGGTGGTTGCTGACGACCAGCAGAGGACCGTCGATGGGTATGTTGCCCTCTCCGTCGATGACGATGCGGCGGCGTCCCGGAACGACACCGAGGACACGACGCAGCCCCCAGGAGGCAAGCCGGTATCGCCGGGGACGTCGATCGTCCCGACGGACGGGAAAGCGGCGGGGGAAACCAGGTACGGGAGGGGCGTCCCGGGCCGGCGCATCAGCACGCATGTCCGCATCGTGACCGCTCTGCCGGCCATCCTGCCGGGGCGTGACTAGAATCCTGGAGCCCGCCCCCTTAGCTCATCGGTAGAGCAGCCGGCTTTTAACCGGTTGAGGTAGGTTCGATTCCTACAGGGGGCATGGGCCAGGTCAGGACCCCGCCGGTCGAGACCGGCGTCCCCCCCAACAGCCCGGTGACAAAGGCGACGGTGGCGGCCTGTCCGGGCGAGGGGGCGGAGACCACGGCGCCGACACGGGCGTCGCGCAACTCGGAGAGCAGCGCCCCCCTGAGCCGGCCGTCCAGCACCGGCGCGGTGCGCGATGCCTCGATGCCGGTGAGCACATCGCGGAGGCGGGGCACCGCGCTGTGTTCGGGTAAGGGCCCCGTCCAGTAGCCGCCGAGCATCCTGAAGCGCAGCCCCCCGGCCGCCTGCCAGAGCAGCGGTGACGGCGCGAGCGATGTCGGAAAGGGCAGCACCAGGGTCGCCTCAGCGGTGGCCGGCCGGCCCCCGCGTCCCTCCGTGAAGTACCCGGGCACGGTGGCGCCGGCGGTGACCAGAGCCGGCCGGGGAACCAGAGGAAGCAGCGCAACCATGGTGACCGCGGCGACCACCAGGGTTCGTAGGGGCCGTCGCGGTGATGCGGTCCGATCGATGAAGAGCGCCACCAGGAGGGCCACCGCCAGGAAGACGAAGAGCATCAGGCGGCTGGGCAGGGCCTGGCTGAGAACGGGAAGCCGGTCGAGCACATGCCAGGGCAGCGGCACATGCTTGCGATCCCCGTGGATGTGTAGGTGGGGACCCATGGCCAGCACCGCCAGAACCACGGCGCCCACCGCCGCCGTGCGCACCAGTGGAAGCCGGCGGTGGCGGACCACCACGTAACCGAGGAGCAGGACCAGAGGCAGGCCGATGTAGCCGGTCCACTCGGAGGCGTTGCCGGTGAAGGCCGCGCTGCGGGCAAGCGCCGCGCTGGGAGCGAAGCGCTGGGCCATGGTGGGGACGAGGAAGTTCTCCAGGTCGATGGCGAAGATGTCGTAGCCCTGGAGGGGACTGGTGGGCCGCTCCGGCCCGAGGAACTGCACCGCCAGCGGCCAGGCGGTCAGGGCCAGCGCCACCAGGGCGGCAAGCGCCAGGGCCTGCAGGGCATGACGCCACAGGCGGCGCACCTGCGAGCGGTGCTCAACCGCCAGGATAACCACCAGGACCGCAGCGGCTACCGCGGTGAGGGCCAGCAGCTCCTCGCCGATGAGCAGCTGGCACGCCGCCAGAAGCCCCAGCGCCATCCCGGTGACCCACCAGCGGCGTCGCTGCCGCACCAGGATCTCGTCGAGGAGGATCACCACCAGAGGAGGGATGAAGGCGATCGCCAGGTTGGCATGCCCGAAAGCCTGGGCCATCATGTATGGCGAGAACCCATATACCAGACCGCCCACGGCCGCGGCCAGGTGGCCGGCAACGTAGCGGCGAATCGCCAGGTAGGCGCACCACGCCGACAGCGCCGGCGCGGCGGTCATCACCAGGTTGTACGAGACCATCGGTCCCAGGCGGTCGGTGACCGGCCAGAGCACCAGGCCGGACAGCGGCATCGAGGTGTTCCACATGAGGTTGAGGCCGTACGGATAGTTCATGTGGGTGCTCAGCCAGGGATTGAGGTGGCCACTCAGGGCATGGGGTATCCATGTCAGGAACCACATGGTCTGCTCGGGGTCGCCGCCGATGCCGATGTAGTTGACGGTGGGGTGCCTCCAGGCGGCCCGGAAGTAGATGACGCTGAGCGCCGCGTAGCCCAGCAACAGCAGCGGCGCCGGCCCCAGGTGGAAGCGGGGCCGGAGGGACGAGTCAGCCGGCACCGGATACCCGGAGATCGTCGACGCGGCTGAGCCCCCGATGGCGCAGATGCTCGACAACACCGTCGAGGACGCGCAGCGCCGTGGAGGGATCGACGAAGGTGGCGGTGCCCACCTGCACCGCGTCGGCACCGGCGGCCATGAACTCCAGGGCGTCACCGGGGCCGCTGATGCCGCCTGCGGCCACCACCGGGACGGAGACGGCCGCCCGCACCCGGGCAACGGCGGCCAGCGCCAGCGGCTTGATGGCGGGGCCGCTGAGCCCGCCGGTGCCGGTGGGAAGCACCGGGCGCAGCGTGCCCCGGTGGATCTTCATGCCCACGAAGGTGTTCACCGCTGACACCGCGTCGGCGCCGGCATCGGCGACCGCCCTGGCTACCGCTGCGATGTCCGTCACGTTGGGGCTGAGCTTGACGATGAGGCAGCTCGATGTCACCCGGCGCACGGCCTCGGTCACCGCCGCGGCGGCGGCGGGATCGCGGCCGAAATCGAGGCCGTGGGCGATGTTGGGGCAGGAGATGTTCAGTTCCACCCCGGCGATGCCGCGAACCCCGTCGAGCCGTCGGGCGCAGTGCACGTAGCCGTCCAGATCCGCGGCCGCCACGTTGACGATGACCTTGGTGCGCCACCGGGCGAAGGCGGGGGTGTAGGCGGCGACGACATGGTCCACCCCGGGGTTGTGCAGTCCGATGCTGTTGAGCATGCCCTGTGGCGTCTCGGCGATCCTCGGCGGGGCGTTGCCGGGGCGCGCCTGTGGCGTCGTGCCCTTGGTGTAGAGGGCCCCGATCCGGTCGATGTCGATGAGCTGCTCGAGCTCGAAGCCATAGCCGGCGGTGCCGCTGGCCAGACCCACGCAGTTGGGCAGCACCAGGCCCCGGCCGAGATCGACGGAGAGGTCGACGTCGGTGGCGCCGCTCACGCCACGTCGGGGGGCGGCAGCCTGCGCATCCGAGTCCAGTCGACGGCGTCGAGGTCCATCACCGGCCCCTCGCGGCAGCACAGTGCCCAACCCGCCGCTCCGAGCACGGGCAGCGCACAGCCCAGTCAGGTGCCGAAGCCGCAGCCCATCGGTGCCTCCAGCGAGACCTCTCGAACCGCCGACGCCGGTTCGTCCGCCAGGACGCCGTGGAGGGCGCCGAGCATGGGATTGGGACCGCACCCGTAGATGGCGGCGGTGCCGGGCGCCCGGGAGGCGGCAGGCACGAGCTCGGTGACCAGCCCGGCGGCACCGCGACTGCCGTCGACGGTGACCTCGCGGACCTCGACCTCCGTGTCGCCGCGCCGGAAGCGCTCCGCCGGGTAGAGCCGGTCGCCGCAGGAGGCGCCGCTGAGGACGACCACCTCGGCCACGCCCGCGCGCCTCAGCTCCCGCACCAGCAGCGGAAAGGGTGCGCAGCCCAAACCGCCGGCGACGCAGACGGCCCGGCGCACCGACCCGTCCACCGTGAAGCCGTGACCCAGCGGTCCCAGGGCGTCCAGCTCATCGCCGGGGCGCAGCGCGGCCAGCCGGCGCGTGCCCTCACCTCCCGCAGCGAAGACGAAGCTGCAGCACTCCGCCGACGTCCAGGCAACGCTGAACGGCCGGCGAAGCAGCGGCTGCCCCCAGGGACCGCAGCGGAGTTGGGCGAACTGGCCGGGACGGGCGGTGGCCGCCAGATGCACGAGGCGCGCGGTCAACTCGATGAGACCGCCTTCGAGATGCTCGACGGCCACCACCTTGCCGCTTTCCTCCCGGGCCGCGCCCAGATCCCCTGTTGCCGGGGCACTAGTCACGCGATCGACCGACGGTCCCCTCGCGGTATGCCGTCACCGGGGCGATCGAGAAAGTCGTGCCCGCGCGGTGGCGAGCGATGGCGTCGACCAGCGCGGCCGCGGTGTCCAGAGAGGTGCAGCACGGGACCCGCCGCTGCTCGGCGGCGAGCCGGATCCGGTAGCCGTCCTTGACGATGCGGTCGGCAGCGGCCAGGGACCCGTCGGAGTCGATCTCGATGAGCATCTCATCGGTCTCCAGGTGGGACAGGGTGTTGATGACCAGCGCCACGCGCCCCTCGTCGATGACGTCGATGACATTGGGTCGTCCCTGGCCGAGCTTGCCCACGGCGGTCGCCGAGATGCCCGCGGCGGCGAGGGCCTCGGCCGTCCCGCCGGTGGCGTAGAGGACGAATCCAAGACCGGCCAGCTGGGCCAGGATGGGCAGGGCTTCGGCCTTGTCGGCATCGGAGATGCTGCACAGGGCGCCGCCCTCCAGGGGGACCTGTCCCAGCGCGGCCATGAAGGCCTTCTCCAGGGCGGCTCCCAGGTCGACATCGATGCCCATCACCTCCCCGGTAGACTTCATCTCCGGGCCGAGAGCGGTGTCGACCTCGGCCAGCTTGACGGTGGAGAAGACCGGGGCCTTGACGGCGACAAGCGGTCGCGAGGCGACCAGCCCGGTGGCCCAGCCCAGCTGGGCCAGGGTGGCGCCCCGCATCACCCGGGTGGCCAGGTCGACCATGGGCACCCCGGTGACCTTGCTGAGGAAGGGCACTGTCCGCGAGGCGCGGGGATTGACCTCGAGGACGTGCGGCCGGCCCCGGTGGATCACGAACTGGATGTTGCAGAGCCCCCGGATCTCCAGGGCCCTGGCGATGCGAACCGTGTCCTCCACCATCTGGGCACAGACGTCCGCGCCCAGGTGCGGCGGCGGATACGCCGCCATGGAGTCACCGCTGTGCACCCCGGCACGCTCCACATGCTCCATGAGCCCGGGTATCACCACGGTGTCGGCGTCGGAGATGGCGTCGACGTCGACCTCGGTGCCGAAGAGGTACTTGTCGATGAGCACACCGCCGCCACGCTGCTCGTGATCCTCGGGGAGGGCAGCCATCGCCGCGGTGAGATAGCGCCTCAGGGCCTCGCGGTTGTGAACCACCGCCATGGCCCGGCCGCCCAGGACATAGGACGGCCGCACCAGCACCGGGTAGCCGATCCGTTCGGCAAGGGCGGCCGCCTCCTCGATCTGCCCCACGACGGCGCCCCGTGGCTGGGGGATGTCGAGCGACCGCATCAGCGCCGCGCAGTCGTTGCGGTCCTCGGCCATGGCGATGGCCGCCACGGTGCTGCCCAGCACGGGAATGCCACGACGGTGAAGGGGCATGGCCAGGTTCACCGCGGTCTGGCCGCCGAATTGCACGACCACCCCGTCCGCCCGCTCCTCCTCCACCACGGCCGCAGTGGCCTCCTCGTCCAGGGGCTCGAAGTACAGCCGGGTGCTGCAGTCGAAATCGGTGCTCACCGTCTCGGGGTTGGAGTTGACCATCACGGCGTCGACGCGCTGGTCGCGCAGAGACTGCGCCGCCTGGACGCTGCAGTAGTCGAACTCAATGCCCTGACCGATGCGGATCGGCCCGCTGCCGAGGACGACGACGGGGCGGGTGCCCACCGCCCGCCGCGGGCCGTCCGTGGCGGCCGCCGGACCCTCGTTCTCGGCCTCGAAGGTGGAGTAGTAGTAGGGAGTGGCTGCCTCGAACTCGGCGGCACACGTGTCCACGCATTTGTAGGCCGGCCGCAGTCCCAGTTCCTGGCGGCGCCGGCGCACCTCATCGACCGGTGCGTGGCTGAGGGCGGCGATCCGCGCGTCGGAGATTCCCATTCGCTTGGCGGTGCGGATACTCGCGTCATCGCCTCCCCCGGCCAGGCTCTGCTCGCAGCGCACGATGGCCGCCAGGCGTTCGACGAACCAGCTACCGATACCCGAGCGGACGGCGATGTCGGCGACCACCGCGCCGCCCCGTAATGCCTCCATGACGGCGAAGATGCGACGGTCGTTGGGCGCCTCTACGAGCACCGGCTCGAATACGTCGCCCGGCTGCGGCAGGCTCTGTTCGAGCGATCGGATCGCCTTGCTGAACGCCGCCTCAAAGGAGCGCTCAACCGCCATCACCTCTCCCGTCGACTTCATCTGGGTTCCCAGTCGCCGGTCGGCCTCGGGGAACTTGTCGAAGGGCCATCGCGGGATCTTGACGACGCAGTAGTCGAGGGCCGGCTCGAAGGCCGCAGTGGTCTGGCCGGTGACGGCGTTGGGGATCTCGTCCAGCCTTCTCCCCACGGCGATCTTGGCGGCGACGCGGGCGATCGGGTAGCCGGTGGCCTTGGACGCCAGTGCTGAGGACCGGGAGACCCGCGGGTTGACCTCGATGACGTTGTACTGATGGGAGTGCGGCGCCAGCGCGAACTGCACATTGCAGCCACCGGCGATCTCGAGGGCGTCGATGATCCGCAGGGCCGCGGAGCGCAGCTGCTGATGCTCACGGTCGGTCAGCGTCTGAGAGGGCGCGACGACGATGGAGTCGCCGGTGTGAACTCCCATGGGATCGAGGTTCTCCATGTTGCAGACGGTGATGCATGTGCCCGCCGCATCCCTCATCACCTCGTACTCGACCTCGCGCCAACCGGCCAGGGACCGCTCCACCAGCACCTGGCTGATCGGTGAGGCCGCCAGGCCCGCGGAGACGCGTTCGACGAAGGTGTCATCGGTGTGGCACAGGCCTCCGCCGGTGCCTCCCAGGGTGAAGGCGGGCCGCACCACCAGCGGCAGGCCCTCCGTCTCGCGAAACGCCCGCGCCTCGGCCAGCGAGCCGACCGTCCGCGAGGGCGGCGTGGGCTCGCCGATGCGGGCGAGCAACTCCTTGAAGAGCCTGCGGTCCTCGGCCTGCCGGATGGCCCGCAGCGGGGTCCCCAGAACCCTGACGCCGTGGCGCTCCAGCACCCCCGCCTCCTCGAGCTGCACGGCCATGTTGAGACCGGTCTGCCCGCCCAGGGTGGCCAGCAACCCGTCGGGCCTCTCCATGGTGATGATGCGCTCGATGACGTCCACGGTCAGCGGTTCCACATAGACGGCGTCGGCCGCGGTGTCATCGGTCATGATGGTGGCCGGGTTGCTGTTGACGAGGACCACACGGACCCCCTCCTGGCGGAGTGCCCGGCATGCCTGGGTTCCGGCGTAGTCGAACTCCGCCGCCTGGCCGATGATCACCGGCCCACTGCCGATGACCAGGACGCAGCGTGGCCGCTCCGGTCGCCGCTCCACCGCCGGAGCCGGCGCCAGCGCAGCCGCGGTGGTGGTGCCGGCGCCGGCGGCCATGGACAGGAAGTCGTCGAAGAGACCGGCCCGATCCTGGGGACCCGGCGCCCCCTCCGGGTGGTATTGAACGCTGAAGGCGGGAAGCTCACGGTGGCGCAGCCCCTCGACGCTGCCGTCGTTGAGGTTGCGCTCGCTGACGTACCAGCCCGACCCGGCGGGCAGGCTGTCCTCATCAACCTGGAACTCGTGATTGTGGGAGGTGATGCTGACCCGGCCGCTGAGCTCCTCGCGGACGGGATGGTTGCCGCCGTGATGGCCGAACTTGAGCCGCGAGGTGGTCGCGCCGATGGCGCGGCCCAGGATCTGATGACCCAGGCAGATGCCCATGAGGGGAAGGCGCTGCTCGACCAGCTCGCGGGCCAGGCGCACGGCTCCCTCCAACCGCGCGGGGTCCCCGGGCCCGTTGGAGAGGATGACGCCCTGGGGCCGGTGGCGCAGGACGTCGGCGAGGGCGGCGTCATGCCGGACCACGATCACCTCGGCGCCGCGGCTGCAGAGGGCGCGAAGCTGATTGCGTTTGACGCCGTAGTCCACCACGACTATCCGGGTGCCGGTGGGGAAACCGCCGGCGCCGGATCGCAGGCCTCTCTCATGGGTCTCGTGCAGGCGTTCGGTGAACTCCCGGCAGGGCTCGGTGATCGACACCTGTCCGACCAGGTCCTGGTCGGAGACCGTCCCCGCCCGCCGGGCCATCTCCACCTGCTCGGCCGGCGCCATCGCGGCCACGGGGGCGATCACCCCCCGCAGGGTGCCGCGATCCCGCAGGTGGCGGGTGAGGGCCCGAGTGTCCACGTCGCCCAGACCGGGTACGTTCCAGCGGCGCAGCTCCTCGTCGAACCTTCGCTCGGCGCCGGCATGTCCGGGGGGACCGTCGGAGAGCTCGCGAACCACCACCGCCCGGCAGTGCGCGCGGTCACCCTCGGCGTCGCTGTCGCGGCAGCCGTAGTTGCCGATCAGGGGATAGGTCATGACCACCACCTGACCGGCATAGGAGGCATCCGTCACCACCTCCTGATAGCCGGTCATGCAGGTGTTGAACACCACCTCGCCCCCGACGTCGCCGTCGAGCGGCCCCCCGAACAGCAGGCCCTCGAACACCGCCCCCGACTCCAATGCCAGGCGGCCCCGGCGCTCCCTGGCCTCAGACATGGACACCGGGCCCCCGCCGGATCTGCAGACGCGTGTCCCGGTGGGCGACCGCTCCCTCCACCAGGGTGAGCAACACCTGACCGCGGAGCCGCCTTCCCCACAA
>JBHELP010000157.1:0-2640 GCA_046263035.1 Candidatus Dormibacteria bacterium
ATTGAACGACCGGTATCCAGTGACGGGATCGACCGAGACCGGTTTGAGCAGGCCAATCTCGTCGTAGTGTCGCAGCGTGCGCTGGGTGAGTCCCGTGGCCAGGCTGAATCGGCTGATCGAAAAAACTGTGCGGCCGGTGCCGTGCCCGGGTGCCATTCCGCGATTCTGGTGGCTCACCCAACGTGAGAGTCAAGCGTGCACCGGTAGGTCTGCCCACGATCGTTGGTGGGCGGGACCGGCGATTGTGCGGCGGCTACGGGATGCCTCCTGCGCCCCTCCGGCCGGCGACTCTCAGCCTGTGGCAGCAGCGCGCCGAAATCGTGGCTCAGGGATCGGGTCACCATGTTCCCTCGCCACCTCCAACCATCCCTCCAAGGCGACCATGACTTCCTGAACTGCCGTCTCGGGGGTCGGGCCGTGTGCAGAGCAGAACTGCAGGTCGGGCACATCGGCGATCCAGCACTCGTCCTCAGTCGAGTAGAAGACGTCGATGTGGTAGTCCGTGGTCATGTGTCATCCTCCACCTTCAAAGAGTACAGCAGGGCAAGTCGGGCCACCTGGCGCACCTGGTATGGCTTGGCCTGGCGGCCCTGAGGCTGGAGGTTCACCGTCGTCCGAAGAGCGGGGTGTCGGTAGGTGTGATGGCTGCCACGGATCCGCTGCCGCTGGAATCCGAGAGCCTCAACCAGGTGCTGGAGATCAGCGAAGCGGACGTTGCTGACGGTACCGTGGGCCGCCCGGTCAAGCAGGTCGCCCGACTTCACCTTGAGTCCCCGCTCATGTACGTGGTAACTGGCCAATGACCAACGCCAGCGCTCCTATGGAGCCGATAAGGCCCTGGGCCAGCAGCACCCGGTTGTCGATGAGCTGCTTGAGCTGTTGCATGGCTCAGCGCCCCGAATGGGCGTTGGCCGGCCGCTGATGGACCGCGTGATTCGACATGAGGGGCACTCCGATGTGAGCCGTCGCGGTCGCCCCTCCGGGCCGCCAGAGCCTGCTGCTCTGTGGAACTGAGGTTACACAACTCCGTGTAGCTATGTCAAGCTGGGGGAGGTGCAGCGTCTGTTCCGAGTTTCGCGTGGCGCGGCGCCCCCAGGCTGTCTCCAGCCGCCGGCGACCAGCTCCTGCGAGTCTCGGCTCAGTCGGAGCCGGACACCGGACCGAAGAAGAAGCGGACGAAGTGGAAGAAGATCGGTGCGGCGAAGATCAGGGAGTCGATGCGATCGAGCACCCCGCCGTGACCGCGGATCATCCAGCCGAAGTCCTTGATGCCGCGGTCACGCTTCACCGCCGACATCACCAGCCCACCGAGAAAGCCCATCACCGCGACCAGCAGCGCCATCGCGGCGGACTGCCACGGCGCGAACGGCGTCGCCCACCAGATCGCCGCACCGACCAGCACCGCGGATGTCACACCGCCGACGAAGCCCTCCCATGTCTTGTTCGGGCTCACCGCGGGCGCGACGGGATGGCGACCGAGGAGCTTGCCCCAGATGTACTGAAAGACATCGCTGAGCTGAACCACGATGACCAGGAACAGCAGCAGCTTGGCGCCCTGGTCGGGGAACCGGACCAGGTCGAGGCCGACCAGCGCCGGCGCGTAGCTGACGCAGTACACGCAGATCATCAGTGCCCACTGGATGGCCGCGGCGCGTTCCAGGAAACGACTTGTCTCGCCGGCGAGGCTGACCCGCGCGTTCACGAACAGGAAGGCGTAGACCGGGATCATGATGCTGAAGAGCCCATACCACCCAATCGACACCAGGTAGTACTGGAGGGGCGTGACCACGAAGAAAGCCCACACCAGGGCCTGGTGGTCTCCCCGGCTCGTCGGCGCCAGAGTGATGAACTCGCGAAGCGCCAGGATCGAGATGAGGGCAAAGAGAATGATGGTTCCCGCCCGTCCGGTCAGCAGCGAGACGGTGAACACCGCGCTCATCGCCCACCATGCCTGGACGCGCGCGTTGAGATTGGCGACCACCTGGCGCCTCTGCTCACCGCGACCGGTGCGTGCCAGCACCGACGCCTGATGGACGGCCAGCGCATCGTAGCTTCCCTCCGACGGTGCCGCCTCGCCGGTGTGGACGCCCATGCGCACCCTGATCTCTGCGCCGTCAGGCCAGCAATGGGTGGTCAACGCCAGCTGCGCATCGAGACTCGCGGCCACGGCATCACCAGCCCGAGCGAAGGCCACGAAGAATCCGTCGCCCTCCGTCTGTACCTCACATCCGTGATGCCGACTGATCGCCTCTCGCACCAGCCGGCGATGTTCCTCGAGCAGCTTCAGGTACGCCGACCCCAATTCCTGGAAGAGGCGTGTGGATCCCTCGATGTCGGTGAATAGAAAGGTCACCGTCCCGACGGGCAGGCGTCGCGTGTCCTTCATCGCACGCCGTCTCGCGTTGCGCAGAGATCGAGCTCCATGCCCTCGGCGGCGGCTTCGACGGGAACGGGGAACTTTCGGAAGGAGTCGACGATCGCATCCAGCTCAACGTCGGTCCGGAGCGGATCGTGGTGATAGAGGGTCACGCGCTTCACGCCCGCCGCGTGGCCCAGCCCAACGGCGTAATCCATTGCCGAATGCCCAAGGAACGAAAGAGCCGGCAGCTCCGCCGCCGTGTGCTGGGCGTCGTGGATCAG
>JBHELP010000158.1:0-3146 GCA_046263035.1 Candidatus Dormibacteria bacterium
CCCGCCTACGATTGGACGAGGCTGCAGTTCTCACAGTTGCCTATCAAACTCGGGCTCGCCACCAGCGCCTGCCTCACCCCCGTGAAGGCGGGGCATACCCTCCTCGATGGAGAAGCGGGTATCACAGAATGGGCACTCGACCATGTCGGCCAGGGGGTCATCCTCGGGCGGCAGCATTCGGGCATTGCAGCTGGGACAGGTGAGGCCGGCGGTGGGAGTCATGCCGGCTCGGGCTATCTCCCGGGCCGCCGCAGCGATGTCGATGGCGACGCTCTGGCACATCGTGCACACATAGGTCGCGGCTCGGTCCTCATGGGTCACGTAGCGACCCTGACGATCCACGATCAGCGGTGCGTTGAGAGCCTCGAAGCGCCCGCCGTCACAGCCGTTGGGGCAGTGGAGCTCGCCGGGTCGCCTCATCGCCCATCCATGTTTGCACGCTGGGATAGATGCAGGCCGAGGCGCCTGCTTGAAGCTATCCGAGCGGGCGGTGGAAGGCGAGCCCGAAGGCGCCCGGGCCGGCATGGCAGCCGATCACGGGTCCCACCGCCACCACCACCGGGTCCCCATCGCTGAAGGCCCGCGCACGCTCCGCCAAGGCTGTCGCGCCCTCCGCCCGAGCAGCGTGGCCGACGGTCACCGCGGCCCTGCCTCCCCACCGGCCGGCGAAGGTTTCCAACTCCTGCACCAGGCGATCGATGGCGCGCTGATAGGTGCGCACCCTGTCGAGCGCCTCGACGCTGCCGCCGTCCACGTGGAGCACGGGTTTGATGTTGAGCAGGGATCCGAGAAGTGCTCGGGCGCCGCCAATGCGCCCGCCGCGGTGCAGGTATTCCAGCGTCTCCACTGTGAACACCAACTGCTGCGTGCTCGTGACCTCCTGGACCACGCGGACCACCTCATCGGCATCGGCCCCCGATTCGGCGGCGGCGACCGCGGCGCGGACCACCGCGTTGTGGCCCAGCCCAGCCGTCCGGGAGTCGATGAGCCGGATATCCAGCTGGGGCAATGCGTCTCGCGCCGCCGTCGCCGAAGCCAAGGAGCCGCTCAACTCGGACGAGATGGTCGTGCAGACAATGGTGGTACCGGCCCCGGCGGCCTCGCGAAAGACGGCTTCAAAATCTGCGGGGCTGGGTTGTGACGTCCTCGGGGCGGATCCGGGCGTCGTCCGCATCCTCGCGTAGAACGCGTCGGGATCGATGTCGACCCCGTCCGCGAGCACCTCGTCGCCGAAGATGACCTTGAGCGCGACCACCGGAATTTCATGGACCCTCCGATATTCGGGATCCAGGTCAGCCGTGGAATCGCAGACCACGCGGACGTCGGGAGCCATGCCGGGAGGGTAGCCAATCCGCCGGGCCGCCATACCATCGTGGCCGTGTGATAGGTTTCCGCTGCGACACCTCGCGCTCGGTGGTTGCGGGTCAGGTGCTCGCCGGACGGATCAGCTCGAGCGCACCCCAGAGGTTCCGGTCCTCGCCCAGGGTCGCCAGGGCAAGACGGGGCTGGGGTTGCAGATGGAGTCCGGCTTGTACTGTGGCCATCAGTGAGGCGGCAAAGCTGTCCCAGCGAGCGCACACTCCACCCCCGTACACGATGCAGTCCGGATCGAGCAGCGCCGTCGCGTTGATTGCGGCGAGACCCAGCCATCGGCCCAGCTCGTCCCAGACGGCCTGGTCCTCGATGTCCTCCGCACGGCGTCCGAAACGCCTCTTCAGGGCGCGGCCGCTGGCCAGGGTCTCCAGGCAGCCGGCACCCCCGCAGTCGCAGGGCGGCCCACCCAGCCATGACGGCCAGAGCACCTGGTGGCCGCCCTCGGTGTCGTGGCGGCCGATCACCACGCGGCCGTCACGGACGACGCCCGTGCCGATCCCGGTGGATACCGTGAAGTAGACCAACGTTCTCTGGCCCCGGCCCGCACCGTGATGGGCCTCGGCCAGGGCCGCGCAATTTGCGTCGTTCTCGATCTCCACCGGACAGCCATAGCGGTCGCCGAGCTCCGCTCGCAGGCGCAACCCGTGCCAGGATGGCGGCATCCCTGGGGGATTGATCAGACTGCCCTGGTCACGGTCGAACGGCCCGGGGACCGCCAGGCCGATGCCTTCCAGCTCCCTCCCGCCCCGGAGCTCGTCGAGCATGGCGCAGACCACTTCCAGCGGCGCCTCCCGGGGTGTCGGCCGCCGTCGCGCCGCACCAGGAGGGCCACCGTGAGGCGCCGCTGCCGCCAGCAGCTTGGTGCCACCGATGTCGAGGAGACCGATCAATCGCCCTGGGGTCCGGTCCGCGGAGGATGCTCGCGTAGGGTTGGCGTCCTCGGCTGCTGAACCGCCTCGCATACCTCCGGCCGGGACCATGCCGCCAGCCGGCTCTGCATCAATAGCGGCGATGCGTGGGCTCCCGGCGTCCGCGACGGACCAGCCAGTGAAAGCGCTGAGCCGACTCGTAGGCCGCCTCGGCGGCCAGCTGGCTGATCCCGATCGACAGCGTCGGATACACGTGGATGAGGCTTGCGATGTCGGAAAGCCTGAGGC
Organism: Candidatus Dormibacteria bacterium; assembly: GCA_046263035.1. Classification (GTDB taxonomy): domain Bacteria; phylum Chloroflexota; class Dormibacteria; order Aeolococcales; family Aeolococcaceae; genus JBHELP01. The sequence goes on from JBHELP010000158.1 coordinate 2,532, forward strand.
CCTGATTGATGGCCAGCGCCAACTCGGTGATCATCTCACCGGCGGTGGGGGCGAGGATGTGCGCACCCACCATCCGGTGGTTGGCGGTGACGATCATGATCGTTCCCTGAGTGGCTCCCTCGGCTCGCGCTCGATCGGAGTGGATCAGGTCCTGGCGAAAGACCTTCACCGCGGGGCGGCCATGAGCGGCCTCCGCCTCGGCCGTGGTCATTCCCGCGTGGGCCAGCTCCGGGTCGGTGAACGTGCACCATGGGATCAGAGCCCCGGCGCGGCCCCGGCCCGGGAAGAACATGTCGCGGATTGCCCGGACTCCCTCGTATCCCGCCGCATGGGTGAACAGGTAACGGCCGGCCAGGTCGCCGGCCGCATAGATGGAGGGGATCGTCGTTCGCATGCGGTCGTCGACCCGGATGCCGCGTCGCCCCACGTCGACACCCACGTCCTCCAGCCCGATCCCCTCGACGTTTGGCCGTCGCCCCGCCCCCACCAGGATGTCCGCCGCCTCGCACCTCAGCGGCTCGCCCCCCTGGCTCCCGTGGACCACCTTCCTGCCGTTGTCCAGGGACACCCTCTCGATGGCGACGTTGAGGCGGAGGTCGACGCCCTCGTCGACAA
>JBHELP010000159.1:0-2562 GCA_046263035.1 Candidatus Dormibacteria bacterium
CCGGAGACGAGCTCAGTCACGAGGTAGAGCAGCCCGCGCTCGTCGCCGAAGTCGTAGACCTCCACGATGTGCGGGTGCCGCAGCGCAGCCGCCGCTTTGGCCTCCTGGATGAACCGCGCCCGAAAGGCCGGCTCGGCGGCCAGGTGAGGGTGCATGACCTTGATGGCCGCCGGCCGCTGCAGGAGCACGTGCATCCCGCGGTAGACCTGGCCCATGCCCCCACCGCCGAGCACGCCCTCGATGCGATAGTTGCCGATCGTGCCGCCGGCTGCCAGCAGGGGAGTCGGTGCCATGCTCGTTGCCCTACGCCGGCATCCCCGCAACAAGTGTGTCTACCGGGTATGCCGTCGGTGGCAACTGTACGCTCACCGCAGCGGAACGGCAAGGGAAGGCCAACCAGGGCAGCCCGTACCGTCCTCCTGAGCTCGAAGGATCGCGAGATGCGAAGGCCACTGTCGGGCCCAGTGTCGCGATAGAGGATGGCCACCCCGAGGCCGTAGAGGGCGAAGGAGGCGACGGCGTCCACGGTCTGGACCTGCTGGGGCTGGGCGATGGCGGTGAGCACCAGCAGGGGCAGTGGCAGCAGGAGACCCAGGCGCGGTCGGCGAAGGTCGGTGGCAAGCCAGGCGGCGCCGTACCCGGCCGACGCGGTGACGAGGACCACCAGGAAACGCCACTCGGTTGAGAAGGGAAGGGGAGTGGGCAGCGTCCTACTCTCCCCAGCGGCCCGACCGAGAAGATCCTGGAGTTGCCCCAGACCGCCCGGACCGGCGCTCAGAGCGGCGAGCAGGCCGAGCCCGGCGATGACCATGGTGGACACGAACTGCGCGGCCCAGGGACGCCTGGACCTCGCGGTGAACACGGCAAGGCCCACGCCGGCGGTCCCTCCCAGCGCGGCGAACACCCGCGGCGACCAGCCGTCAAAGCTGCCGCCGGTCATCACGGAGACGGCCAGCATTGCGAAGGCCACGGCCAGTGCCGGCCGGGCGTAGCCGGTACGGGCGGCCGGTTCGTTCGCAGCCGGCACGGGACCTCCACCCTGGTTCCGGCCGGACGCCACGGGCGCCGTGCCCGGCATGGGCGCGGGCGCGGGCCGATCCACAACCTGCGTCACGGCGGCAGGACCGCGTGGCGGCCGCCGAGCTCGCTGACCATCTCACGATCGATCGAGCCGGTGGGAGAAGCCTCGATCACCTGGCATCCCAGGGCGGCAGCGTTGTGGGCGGCCTCCTCATAACGGTCCCCATACTTGACGACCACGACCAGGATAGACACGCCTGTCGCCAGGATCAGCTTGAGCTGTGCCGCCTCACCCCGGTCCAGCCGTGGTGTCACGAGCACGTTGTGGACGTCCCGCTCCCTGCGCTGGATGAGCCGCGCGATCACAGCGGACAACGGCGCCCCCCCTCGTTCCACACGGGCCAGTGCGTCCAGCAGGTGTACGCGTGCGGCGGGCCCCCGCAGGGCGCCCGCCGTCAGGGAGCTACCGTTGGACTCCAGGGTCACCGTGTATCCCTCAGCCAGGTGCCGGACCCCCAGGGAGGCGGTGACCCGGACCGCGACCTCAAAACCGGGGCTGTAGTCCTCGCCCGGAGGGTAGGCGTCCACCCAGTTGTTGACCATGAGCGTGACCCGGTCCGTGACGCCCTGCTCAGCCTCGCGCACCAGCAGCCTACCGGTGCGGGCGAAGGCTCGCCAGACGATGCGGCGTAGGTCATCGCCAGAGCGGATCTCCCGCATGCCATAGAATTCCAGCCCGGTCGGCCACGGTTTGGAGGACCGCGGGCGCATCGGCGGGTCCTCGAACTGGCGTGTCAGCGGACGGTCCCGTATCGGGCCCAGGGTGGGATGGACCAGCACCTCGTAGGGCTCGGCGATCACCCGCTCCCGCGACACCAAACCCACAGGATCCCCGTAGCGCGCCACCAATGGGCCAACGACGAACGCGCCACGCCGCCAGCAGGGCAATTGATAGTCACACGTTGTGGTTCCTCGCCCTATCTCCTCGAAGGCCATCTTGACGGTCTGCCCGAGGCTCTCGGGAACGCGCTCCTCGATGACGATCGTCGACACCCTTCGCCGCGCCTCCACGGCAAGGGAGACCTGAAGAAGCTCTCCCTCGTCCACGCGTTCGGCAAGCTCAGAGCGCCTGCCCAGAAGACGCAGCCCCCTGCCCGCGGAGATCCACGCCATCAGCACGATCGCCACCGTCCCGTAGGAAAGAAGGAAGAGCGGCCTGCCGGCCACGAGCCGGGCGATGATCCAGAGCACAACCGCAATGAGCAGGAGGGCGGCTCCGGTGCCGGTGAGACCGGTCGCCCGGCGAGCGGCATCTGGGAGTCGCCGTGCCAGAAGGCGGCGCCATCTGAGGGCGGCTGGTCGCGGGAGCCTCATCCTTCCCGCCATCGATCAGGCTCTGGCGCCCACTCCTGCGCCGGACGCCGGCAACGACGCGCTCATCGCCGGGGCGGGGACGCGGGCGATGACGCGCTCCACCACATCATGCGTGGATTCGCCCCTGAGCAACGCCTCCGGCGCCAGTGTCACGCGATGAGCCAGCAC
>JBHELP010000160.1:0-5487 GCA_046263035.1 Candidatus Dormibacteria bacterium
CGGAGACCGTCTCTGCGCCGCCATCGACCGGGAGATGCTCAGGCGCTACCAGGTGGAGCTCGCCGACGTTCTGCCCAACAGCAGGTCCCGGGCGCGATCGCTGGTCGCCCTCCGGCAGTTTCTGAGCTATGCCTACGACGAGGGTTGGACCAGCTCCGAGCTCAGCCGGCAGGTGACCGTCCCCCGCTACGTCGTTGGTGACCCACATCCCGTGCCCACCGACACCCTTCCGGCCCTGCTCGCCGCGCTCCCCACGGACTCGCTGCGGGACCACCGCGATCGAGCCCTCATCCACTTCCTGGTCACCACCGGCTGCCGCATCGCCGAAGCGTGCGCCGTCGACCGCGACAGCGTTCGACCCGAGGGCCTGCGTGTCCTCGGCAAGGGCGGCAAGCACCGGACGGTGTACTGCACGGAGGAGGCTATGACCGCGGTGCGCGACTATCTCCGTGTCCGCGGGCCGGACGAGAGTCCGGCTCTGTTCATCAGCGTGGCTCATGCCGACCGGCCGCGAGGCCGCGTCGTCCCCGACAACCGGCTCACCACTGACGGCGCCCGTCGCGCCCTGAGCGCGCTACGGCGGCGCTTCTCGGCCGACCCGGCGCTGTTCGCCTTGATCAGCCATCTGCGCACCCCACACGCGGCACGCCACACCGCAGCCACCACCCTCCTCGAGGCCACCGATGGCGACGTGCGGCTGGTCCAGGAGGTGCTCGGCCACGCCACCCTGGAGACGCTGCGGGTGTATACAGAGATAACCGACAAGCGCAAACGCGCCGCCTACCAGCGTCTCGGCGACTACCTACGCACCACCCCGCCCCGGGGAGAGGCCAGAATCAATTGACCGGGCGTCATGTGGGATGCCAACAACTCACTCGAACCGGTGACAACACCTGTGGTCAGGCCTTTTCGCGTAGGACCCTGTAGACCTCGAGGCGGTGCAGCGGTGACATCTGCGGCTCAATGGGCGGTAGGTGCTCCCTTACCGCCTTCTGAAATGTCTCCGTCCCGTAAAAGCGACCGGCCGCCTCCTCGCTCTCCCAGCAGTCGATGACGCGCCACCCCCCGCCGGCTCTGGGGCCGGAGATGTGGAAGATGATCCCTTCCGCGGCCGACGATTCGAGATCCTCGCGACCGATGTCTCTCATGACGGCGTCATAGCCCTCTTGGCCTGCGGTGTCGTGCGCCTCGTTGCTGGCCTGGGCCTCGAACACAAAGATAACCGCCATGCCATGACCTCACTGTTCCGGGGGTTGATGGTGCGCGGGTGATGATAAGGCGGGCTCGGTGAGAGGCTGTGGCCCTCCGGCACGGCGACGGCTCAGGACGCCGGCTTGGGCCGCCACACGTCGCCCAGAAAGCGCACGGGGCCCTCGAATCCCTCGTCCCAGCATTGGTTCACGTCGGCGGCGAGGTGGGGATAGATCTCCAGCGAGCCCAGTGCCGCCCTGGGCTGCCAGCGGGCGTCGACCAGAACACCGTCGAAGCCCACGGACAGTTGTCCGCCGGTGACGCGACCGGCGAAGACCAGGTTGACGATATGCCGGCGCCCGGGATCGATCACCTCGCAGACGATGATCAACCGGCCCACCTCGATAGTGAGACCTGTCTCCTCGATCAACTCCCGCTCAAGCGCCGCCATGATTGTCTCGCCCGGCTCCACCCCACCACCGGGCAGGAGCCAGTAACGGTGGCCGCGCTTCTCGTGCTGGACGAGGAGGATGCGCTGGTCCTCGCACAGGCAGACCGCCACCCGGATGCGAATGGGCGCGGGGCCCGCATCGTTCACGCCGCTCTCCGCATCACGCCACCGCCGACCTCGCGCAGTCTAGTTGCCCCCGGGCCGCGGGCAGTCTAGCCGCCCCCGTCCGCGCGCAACCTAGACGACCCTATTACGCACCCCGACCGCGCGCGGTCTGGATCCAGCCGCCGCGGGGGCTACTACTGCTTGACACGCACAGGCGTTCGGGCTACCATACGAACAGATGTTTCATACCAGCGCGCTTCTCTCGGACAGCACCGCCGCCTCACGATATCGGCGTCCACGGTGGCGCCGCGACCCCCGATTGCTCATTGGCGGAGTGGTTCTCACCTGCGCCTGCGTGGGCGGCCTCGCCACCGAGGTCTACGGGGGCAGCCACGCGGCGGACCGGGTTGTTCTCGTCCATCCCGGGGACACCGTCTGGGGCATCGCCGCCGCCGCCTATGGGGACTCTGATGTGCGCGGCCGAGTGGACGGCATCCTGGCGGCCAACGACATCCGGGGCGGCACGCTCGTCCCCGGCCAGAGGCTCACCCTCCCCACCCCCTGAAGCCGCGAAGCCCGCGGTTCAGCCGACCGGAACGGGTGTGCGCTGCGGCGCCGGCTCGGGCTCGCTCACGGTGTCGCCGGATTCGACGCGCCCCAGCCATCCCGGCATGGGCGTCGTCCCAAGTGTTGGCGTGGGTCCCTGCGGCTGCGGTCCCCGCTCGCCCCTGTCGTCGTCATCGTCATCGGCGGAACGCTCGGTGAGCATCCTCGCGAAGACGACGCTGAAGGCGGTGAACAGGGCCAGCTTGCTGACCAGCGCCATGCAGGCGCCGGCCATCTGTTGATCAGCCATCACGCCGAGGCCGAACGCCCGTGGCGCCCTCTCGTAGGCGGCGTAGAGGGGGTGCTTGGCCAGTGCCACGGTCATTCCGGCGAAGGTGTGCGGGATGGTGGCCAGGAGAATATAGCCCAGCTTTGCGAACGGAGCCATGCCCGGCCGTGAGGAGGTCCGCGGGCCGACGATGGGCCACCAGAAGGCCAGCGATACGAGGAGCAGAGACGCCTGCTGCAGCGCATAGAGACGCGCGTCGGCGAGGGCTGCGTTGTAGGGGGCGCTGGAGTGCCAGGCGAAAAAGACGAGGTTGACGAGGAGCGTCGCCACGACCGGCTGGGTGACCACCCGTCCGGGGCGGCTGATCCACGGCGGGACGCTCCGTGTGATGCTCGCCGGCAGCGACAGCAGGAGCAGTGGGGGCACAAACCCCATCACCAGAGTCACCTGGATGAGGTGGGCGGTGAGCAGTTGGTGGGAGGCCAGATCCGCCAGGGGTGAGAAGAAGGCCACGCCGAGCAGGAGCAAGCCCGCCAGCAGACTCCAGCGCTTCCAGTGGCCCTCGCGCTCCGCCGGCCCCCCGCCGCGGAGCCACAGGATGGTCCAGGCCAGGGCGGCCACCAGAGCCATGAGGCCGAGGCCGGGCCCCAGATCGATCAGTGCTGTAAGGCGCACATCCGCAACCGTAGCGCACCGGCGCCCGATGTGTCAGCCCTCTTCGCGGCCGGCGGATAGCGGTCCACAAAATCCGTCAAATGCGGCAGGATAGGCTCGTGACAAAAGAGGCCCAGTGCCTGCCCTACAGGATCTCCCTGAGGACCAGCAGATCCGCGGCCGCCGCGCTCCACGACCTCGCCAGCCAGGAGGTTGCGGGGGTCGGCGCGACTGAGCGGGGAACCCACTATCTCCTGCTCCAGGACCTGCGCAAGCGCCGCTATGGTCCCGACCTCGCGGTCGGACTGGGCATTGGCATCCTGCTGATCGTTCTCATCGGTTATGCCTTCCATCCACTTGTCATCGCGCTGCTCCCGCTGGCGCTGACGCCGGCGCTGCCCCTGCTCGTTCATTCCAACCGGACTCTTGTGGCCGTCAGCGCGGTCTCCGAGCCCGACGGGATGACCCGGCTGACCGCACACGGACAGGTGTCCCCGGCTCTGGCCGCGGCTCTGGACGCGTACTTCGGATCCCTGCCCACCGGCGAGAGCGTCGGCATGCCGGCCGGGCCTCCCGGTGCACCGGCAGCTCTAGCGGGCTGAGTACTGAGCTCAGAGGATGCGAATCACGGCCACGGCGACACCTTCGAGCTCAACGTCGCGGGCATAGATGGCTTGGTACCGCGAGTTCTCGGGCTGGAGGCGGATCCTTTCCGGTTCTCTGTAGAACCGCTTGACGGTGACCTCCCCCTCACCGGTGGCCTCATCCTCGAGACGGGCGACCACTATGGTGCCGTCGGCGGGGGGGTCCCGGCGGGGCCTGACGACAACGATGTCTCCGTCCTGGATGCCGGCGTCGATCATGCTGTCACCGTGAACGGTGAGGCCGTAGGAGTCGTCTCCCCCGGCGATCTCGGTACCCACGGTGATGTGGTCCTCGATGTTCTCGACGGCAAGGACCGGCGTACCCGCCGCCACCCGCCCCACGAGGGGAAGGGAGATCACGTTGGCGGCGCTGCCGTTGCCATGGTGAGCGTGCACCACCTCGACCGTCCGCGACTTGGTGGGGTCGCGGCGGATGAATCCCTTGTTCTCGAGGGCGTTCAGGTGGTTTTGAACGGTGGACGAGGAGCTGAGACCAACGGCGTCGCCGATCTCACGGACGGTGGGAGGGAAGCCGCGTTTGCGGGCGTGGTCCTCAACGTAGTCGAGGATCTGCTGCTGGCGAGGATTGAGGGCGGTTGCCATGTCTCGGTCACCTCTGGCGTGGAAAGTGCAGGGAATGTAGCACGCCTGGAGCCGGAATGCAAACGTTTGTTCTACATTGGCCTATGAGGCGGTGCCGTCGCCCCTCCAGCGCTCCAGCCCGGCCCGCTGTGCCGGGGTCAGCTGGCGGGCACGCCCCTGCGCGTAGTCGTAAGCGACGATGACCGAGCTGGCCCGCACCGCCACGTCGCCTGCCTGATCTATGGTGTAGCCGAGCGCGAAGGAGCTGCGCCCCACATGGTTCACCCACAGGGAGACCCTCAGGGGGTCAGAGGCGAGGGTGGCCGGACGGACATAGTCGATCTCCCAGTGGGCGATGATCACCCCGGTGAGACTGAGCGCGGGTCCCTCGGCGGAGGTCAGGAAGGCGAGGTGGGCGTCCTCCAGATAGGCCAAGTAGCGCGCGTGGTTGACGTGGCCGAGGAGGTCGATGTCGCCAAAGCGCATCTGCGCCTGATGGATGAACACCGGCCCAGTGTAGGCGCCGGCCAGACGGCTCTCAGCACCCCGTGCCCGGCTTGAGGATCTGGAGAGCGGCGTCGACCAGCCCGGCGCCGGCATCATCGCCCGGCTCCCGGGTCAGCCAGGTGACATCGCGCCGGTGGCGAAACCAGGTCCGCTGAGCCTTGGCGTAGCGAAGGCTGCGAGCCACCACAGCCTCGACTGCCTGCTCCACGCTGAGGGCCTCGCCCAGGACCCCAAGCGCCTCACGGTAGCCGATGCCGGACCGGGCCAGCGCAGCCGGGGTCACCCCGCGCTCGAGGGCCTCGCGCGCCTCGCGCAGCAGGGCTCCGTCCTCGAACATGGCCTCGGCTCGGGAGCGGATCAGGCGCTCGTGCTCGGCGCGCTCCACATCGAGCCCCAGCAGCCGCGCCGGCCGGCCCCCGGCGCGCCGCCGGGATGCGCGCAGGCGTCCGGAACCGCCGTCGAGGATTTCCAGGGCCCGGATCACCCGCCGGGGGTTGCGCAGGTCCACGTCCGCGGCG